>CAITOD010000427.1 GCA_903893935.1 uncultured Sphingomonadales bacterium | reverse complement strand
GGTTCGGCCACGCCCGATGCCGCCGACCGGCCCAAAAAGGCGCAAGTCGCGGCGAGCGCGGGCGCCCAGCCCGGCTTCAGCATCCAGTGAAAGGGGACCCTGCCATGACCACCAACCGTGAATTTGCAGTCGTCCGCAACGGCGCGCGCCGGGCGCGCGCGCTGTCGCTTGCCGTGGGTCTCGTGCTCACCGGAACGCTGGCCGGCTGCGGGGGCATGCCGGTCAACCGCTCGCTCGACAATGTCCACCAGCCGGTGGTCGAACATTCGAACTTTACCTTTGATCTGATCACCCAGCCCGAAGGCGGCGTCGATCCGGTGCAGTTGCATCGCCTGACCGACTGGTTTGCCGCGGTCGGGCTGAAATATGGCGATCACGTCGCCATCGACGATCCCGCGCAATCGGCTGCCACGCATGCCGCAGTCGAAGCGGCGGCGGGCAAGTTCGGCCTGATCCTCGACCCCGTGGCGCCGGTAACGGTAGGCGACATTCCCGCAGGCGAAGCCCGCGTGGTGATTTCGCGCGCGTTTGCCTCGGTACCCGGCTGCCCCGACTGGTCGGCTCGGTCTGATGCCAATTACCGCAACGCCACGTCGCGCAATTATGGCTGCGCGATCAGTTCGAACCTCGCGGCGATGGTCGCCAACAAGGAAGACCTGATCCACGGCCAGGATGGCACCGGCAACACCGTGGTGCAGACCAATACCAAAGCGATCGATGCCTACCGCACCAAGCCCGCCACCGGTGCGCAGGCGCTGAAGCAGCAATCCACCCAGCAATCGAATTAAGCTCTCAGTTCAAGCACACAGGGGATACACGCCCGATGAACGCGCCTTGGAAATCCGGCAACCGCGACGTCTTCGCCGCCTTCGTGTGCGACGATGCCACGCTCGATACCCTGCGTTCAGTGGTCATCGACATGGGCTGGCCGCCGGAAAAAGTCATGAAAGGCGGCTTGCGCAACGCGATCCAGTCGCTCGCCATCACCGCCAGCCCGGCGATCCTGATGGTCGATCTGTCGGAGAGCGGCGACCCGCTGAACGACATCAACGGCCTTGCCGAAGTGTGCGAGCCGGGCACCGTGGTGATCGCGGTGGGCCAGGTCAACGATGTGCGGCTGTACCGCGATCTCGTCGCCTCGGGCATCCAGGACTATCTGCTCAAGCCCCTGTCGATTGCGCATCTGCGCGACACGCTGGTGCAGGCGCAGGCAATCTTTGCCGCCCCGCGGACGGGTGACAGCGGCGCGACCAAAGCACATGTCGCGACCGCCGTGGTCGGCACGCGCGGCGGGGTCGGCGCTTCGACGCTGGCCACGTCGCTCGCGTGGATGTTCAGCGCCGATCACAAGATGCCGACCGCGCTGCTCGATCTCGATGTCCATTTCGGCACCGGCGCGCTGACGCTCGATCTCGAACCGGGTCGCGGGCTGACCGATGCGATCGACAATCCCAGCCGCATCGACGGACTGTTTATCGAACGCGCGATGATCCGCGCCAACGACAACCTGTCGATCCTGTCGGCCGAAGCGCCGATCAACGCGCCGCTGCTGACCGACGGCACCGCCTTTCTTCAGCTGATCGAAGAATTCCGCCACGCGTTCGAGACGACAGTGGTCGATCTGCCGCGCAACATGCTGATCAATTTTCCGCAACTGCTCGCCGGCATGCAAGTGGTGGTGGTGGTCACCGAACTGACGCTGGCCGGTGCGCGCGATGGCATCCGCCTGCTGTCGTGGCTGAAATCGAACGCGCCGCATGCCAAAGTGCTGATGGTGGCCAACAAAGTGACGCAAGGCGTGGGCGAAATCAGCCGCGCCGATTTCGAAACCTCGATCGAGCGCAAGCTGAACTTCGTCATCCACAACGATTTCAAAGCCGCAGCCAATGCCGCCAAGCTGGGCCAGACGTTCGTTGGCGCCAATCGCACATCGAAGACGATCGCACCGCTGCGCGCACTGGCCGAAGCGATCATCCACAACGACGGCGATGGCGAAACGTCCAGCAAAGGCGCCAAGGCCGGTGCCAAAGGTCATGCCAAAGCCGGTGCCAAACCTGGCGTCAAAGGCGGCAAGCCCGCACCCGCTGACGCGCAGCCGGCGCCCGAGAAAGCTGCGAATTCCCTGTTCAGCCGATCGATCAAGAAATTGCTTTCCCCCAAAGCCAAGACGGGCGAACCGGCCTGATCCGGTGCGGGACCGTGCGCGGTCCCGCCCGGCCAGACCGGCCTCCCGCAACCGCAGGTCTACACGATGCAGCCATTGCCCATCATTATCGTGGTCTTCGGGGTGACCTTGATGCTCGCAATCCTTGCGCTTGCGTTCACCGGGCCCAGCCCCCAGCGCGAGGGCATGCGCCGGTTGCAGGCGGTCAAGCTGCGTCATTCGGAAAGCACGGTCGATAAAGTCGAAGCGCAATATCGCAAAGCCGTGGCACAGCGCAAACCGACCACCTATTCGCCCGCCGGGTCGAAATCGCGCCAGGAAGCGCTGCGTCTGCGGCTGGTGCGCACCGGCAAGGACTGGACTGTGCAGCAATATGTCACCGCCAGCATTGGCCTGGGCGTGGGGGTGATGCTGCTGGTGTGGGTCAAGAGCGGTTCCTTGTTGCTTGGCCTGGGGGTGGGCGTGGCAGCGGGCGCCGGTATCCCGCACATGGTGGTCAACTCGTATATCAAAGGCCGGCTCAAGAAGTTCACCGCCAAGTTTCCCGATGCGCTCGAACTGCTGGTGCGCGGTCTGCGTTCGGGTCTGCCGATCAGCGAAACGCTGGGCGTCGTCTCGAGCGAGCTGCCGGGCCCGGTCGGCGAGGAATTCAAGCTGGTGACCGATCGCATCCGCATGGGCCGGACGATGGAAGATTCGCTGCAAGTCACCGCCGAGCGGCTCAATATTCCCGAATTCAGCTTCTTTTGCATCACGCTGGCGATCCAGCGCGAAACCGGCGGCAACCTTGGCGAAACGCTCGCCAATCTGGCCGACGTGTTGCGCAAGCGCGCCGCGATGAAGCTCAAGATCAGCGCCATGAGCGGTGAATCGAAAGCATCGGCCTATATCATCGGCTCGCTGCCGTTCATCGTGTTTGCGCTGATCTATTCGATCAACCCCAAATACATGGGCCGCTTTTTCACCGATGAACGTTTGATCGGGGTCGGAATCGGGGCCTTTGTCTGGTTGTGCCTGGGCGGCTTTATCATGGCCCAAATGATCAACTTCGAGATCTGAGCCAAAATCATGAGCGCATTTTCCAACGTTCCGGCCACCAACCACCCCATGCTGCTGGGGGTCGATGTGATCTGGGCCGCCTCGCTGATGGCGGGGCTGGCGGCGCTCGCGATGGTGCTCGCGGTCTATGCCGCGGTGACCGTGCGCGACCCGATGGCCAAGCGGGTCAAGTCGCTCAACGAACGGCGCGAGCAGCTCAAGGCGGGGATTGTCGTCGCCGCCAGCCGCAAACGCGCGAGCATCGTGCGCCGCAACGAAACCACCGACCGCATCCGCACGTTCCTCGAAAAGATGAGCGTGCTGCAGGACAGCCAGCTCAAAGTCGCGCAGCGCAAGCTGGCGCAGGCCGGCATCCGCAAGAAGGAATGGGGTGTCGCGATCATTTTGGGGCGGATGATCTGCCCGATCGTGATCGGCGGCTATGCCGCTTTCGTCATCTATGGCGCCAACTATTTCCCGGCCTGGCCCGTTTACAAGAAATTCGGCGCGTTTGCGGCGATGCTGGTGTTCGGCTATTTCCTGCCCGACATCTATGTTTCCAACCTGGTCGGCAAGCGCACCAAGGAAATCCGCAAAGGCCTTCCCGACGCGCTCGACTTGCTGGTGATCTGCGCCGAGGCCGGTCTGACCGTCGATGCCGCGTTTGCCCGTGTGGCGCGCGAGCTTGGCCGCGCCTATCCCGAACTGGGCGACGAATTCGCGCTGACCGCGATCGAACTGTCGTTCCTGACCGAACGCCGCCACGCGTTCGAAAACCTTGCCTATCGCGTCAATCTCGAAGCGATGAAAGGCGTGGTCACGACAATGGTCCAGACCGAACGCTATGGCACCCCGCTGGCGTCGGCCTTGCGCGTGCTGTCGGCCGAATTCCGCAACGAGCGCATGATGCGCGCCGAAGAAAAGGCCGCGCGACTGCCCGCGATCATGACCGTGCCGCTGATCCTGTTCATTCTGCCGACGCTGTTCGTGGTGATTATCGGCCCGGCCGCCTGCTCGATCACCGACAACTTCCTGCACCGCAAGATGAGCTGACCGGCCTTTTGCGCGCCGTCGCCGCTTCGATGCGGCGGACCTGGTCGAGCAACTTGTCGAGCAACTGGCGCAAGCTGGCCGCTTCTTCGCGGCTCAGCACAGCAAAGATCGCTTCCGATGCAGCGTAAGCCTGCGGCCAGATCTGTGCATAGAGCGCGTGGCCGGCCGCGGTCAGTTCGAGATGGTGCGATCGGCCATCGGTCATATTGGGGCTGCGTTGCACCAGGCCCCGCTCGTCAAGCGCCTTGCAGGCGCGGTTGACCGCCACTTTGTCCATCAGCGTGGCCAGGGCAAGATCACGCTGGGTGAGCGGACCGGTATCGCCCAGTACCGCCATCACGCGCCATTCGGGAATCTTCAGGCCGAACCGGTCACCGTAATCCCCGGCAATCAGGCCCGACACCGCAGTGGCTGTAATCGCCATGCGATAGGGAAGAAAACCCGCCAGAAGACTGTTCGTACCAGGCATGCCGCGTCACATATCGCATGCGCAACGGCTTGCAAGCGAAACAAAGCATCCAAATCGGTGTTGCCGGTGTTATTCTCGTTCGCACAGCCGCAAATTCAGCTTTTGCGCGCAAGAATCCCGGCCATGATGAAATCGACCGTGTGTTCGCGATAGCGATCGCGCAGTTCTTCGGTCAGCGTGTCCTGGCCATAGCAATGGCGCAACACCAACCGCGCCGAAAAGAAGCGATCGGCCGCCCCGGTCAGCGTAAAATAGAACAGCTGCGGGTCGACCGCGCGAAACACCCCGGCCTCGACCCCGGCGCGGATCAGCCGTTCATAAGCCACGCCAAGCGGGGTCAGATACGTATCGGCAATCTTGCGGGCATCGGCCTCGTCGCTGTCGCGCACCAGCCGCATCAGCAGCCGGTTGAGGTAGGGATAGGCGTAATAGGTATCGATGCATTTGCCGATATGCCGGCGCAGCTTGGCCTCGGGCGTCATCGCATCTTTGGCCAGCAGCGCATCGACCGAGCGGATGATCGTGACCATGTCGCGGTCGAGCAGCGCCTTGAGCATGCCCGCCTTGTTGCCGAAATAGTATTTGACCAGCGCCGAATTGAGCCCCGAGCGCAGCGACAGTTCGGACAGCGAGATATCGACCTGATCGCCTTCGCGCATGATCTGCGAGGCCGTTTCCAGCAGAAGCTCGCGCGCACCCTGCTGTTCTGCCGCTTCGGGCGATGTGCTGATTGCCTGGCTGTCGCTCTCGTTCATTCCCAACCCGGTTCTTCCCACCATGGATAAAATTGCGGCATATCCGAAGAAACGCGCGCCGGGTAGCGGGGTGCGCGTTTTTCCAGAAAGCTGGCAACGCCTTCTTTTGCATCGGGTCCGCGCGACAGCGTGTAGATCGCGCGGCTGTCGATGCGGTGCGCGTGCATCGGGTGATCGAATTGCGGATTGCGCCACAGCATCGCGCGGGTCATCGCCACCGCCACCGCGCTGGTGTTGTCGGCGATTTCGCGCGCCAGCGCGCGCGCGGCGGGCAGCAGGTCTTCGGGCTGATGCAGCGAGCGCACCAGCCCGCCGCGCAAGGCCTCTTCGGCGCCGAACACGCGGCCGGTCATGCACCATTCGAGCGCCTGCGCCACGCCGACGAGGCGCGGCAGGAACCAGCTCGACGCCGCTTCGGGCACGATCCCGCGTCGCGCAAACACGAATCCGAACCTTGCGGTGGTGCTCGCCAGCCGGATATCCATTGGCAATTGCATGGTGGCACCAATGCCCACTGCCGCGCCGTTGATCGCGCCAATGACCGGCTTTTGCGACTGGAACAGCCGCAGCGTGAGCCGGCCGCCGCTGTCGCGCACGCGCGGGTCGGACAAGTCATCGACCTGGTCGCCGCTCGAAAAGACATGTTTGCCGTCGTCGGGGGTCAGATCGGCGCCCGCACAAAACGCGCGGTCGCCATGCCCGGTCACGATCACCGCGCGCACCGCGTCGTCGGCATCGGTCAGGTCGATCGCCGCGCACAGCTCCTGCATCATCGTGCCGGTGAACGCGTTCATCTTTTCTGGCCGATGCAGCGTGATCGTGGCCACGCCATCGGCAACGTCGAACAGTATCTGCGAAAATGCCGTCAAGGCTCTCTCCCCGGCCAACGGGGGCCCGCCTGTGGCGTGCCCCCCCTTTCTGCTATCAGCGCGGCGCCATGCGGATCGCGCCATCGAGCCGCACGTCTTCGCCGTTGAAATAGCCGGTTTCGATCATGCACAGCGCAAGGGCGGCATATTCTTCGGGCATGCCCAGCCGCTTGGGGAACGGCACCGAAGCCGACAGCGCGGCTTTGACGTTTTCGGGCGCGGCGGCCAGCAGCGGGGTGTTGAAAATGCCCGGCAGGATGGTGTTGACGCGAATGCCTTCGTTCATCAGGTCGCGCGCAATCGGCAGGGTCATGCCGACCACGCCGCCTTTGGAAGCCGAATAGGCGGCCTGGCCGATCTGGCCGTCTTCGGCCGCGACCGACGCGGTGTTGATGATCACCCCGCGTTCGCCAAATTCATCCGTCGGATCGAGCGTCATGATGCCGGCTGCCGACTTGGCGATGCAGCGGAACGTGCCCACCAGGTTGATCTGGATGATCGCATTGAACGCATCGAGCGGAAAATGGCGGATCTCGCCGGTTTCCTTGGCGCGGCTGGCGGTCTTGATGGCATTTCCGGTGCCCGCGCAATTGACCAGGATGCGTTCCTGGCCGATCGCCTCGCGCGCTTTGGCAAAGCCGGCATCGACGCTCTCTTCGCTGGTCACATTGACTTCGCAGAACACGCCGCCGAGTTCGGCCGCGATCGCTTCGCCTTTGTCCTTGTTGAGGTCGAAAATCGCCACTTTGACGCCTTTGGCGGCCAGCGCGCGCGCAGTGGCCGCACCCAGACCCGAAGCGCCCCCGGTAACGACCGCGGAAATGCCCGATTCAAGCTTCATCACTCATTCCTTCTTCGTGAACATCACACCAGTTCGACAATTGTGACATTGGCGACACCGCCGCCTTCGCACATCGTCTGCAAGCCGTATTTGCCGCCGCGTGCTTTCAACGCGTGGAGCAAAGTCGCCATCAGCTTGGTGCCCGAAGCGCCGAGCGGATGGCCGAGCGCGATCGCGCCGCCGTTGACATTGAGCCGTTCGGGATCGGCACCGGTGTGCTTCAGCCAGGCCATCGGCACCGAGGCAAACGCCTCGTTGACTTCGTAGAGGTCGATCTCGCCGATCGTCAGCCCCGCGCGCGCGAGTGCCTTGTCGGTTGCAAACAGCGGCTCTTCGAGCATGATCACCGGGTCGCCCGCAGTCACCGTCATGGTGTGGATGCGCGCCAGCGGGGTGAGATTGTAGCGCTTGAGCGCGGCTTCGGACACCACCAGCGCGGCGCTCGCACCATCGCAGATCTGGCTCGAACTGGCGGCGGTAAGCGTGCCGTCGGGGCTCAGCAATTTAACCCCGGCAATGCTTTCGAGCGAGGCATCGAAGCGGATGCCTTCATCGACCGTGTGCACGGCAGGGCCTTCGGGCGTGTCGATTTCGACGGGCACGATTTCGCCGGCAAAGGCACCGGCCTGTGTCGCCGCGATCGCCTTGCGGTGGCTCTCGAGCGCAAACGCGTCGAGCTGGTCCTTGCTGAAGCCGTGCTTTTTGACGATCATTTCGGCGCCCATGAACTGCGACCAGGTCACGCCGGGGTACTTCGCTTCGAGCCCGGGCGATTTGTACGTGCCGAGCCCTTCCTTCATGTGAAACACGGCAGGGCTGCCCATCGGCACGCGCGTCATGCTTTCCACGCCGGCTGCGATCACCACATCCTGCACGCCCGACATCACCGCTTGCGCGGCGAACTGGATCGCCTGCTGCGACGATCCGCACTGGCGGTCGATGGTGACCGCAGGCGTCGATTCGGGCAGCAGTTTCGCCGCCAGCACCGCATTGCGCCCGACCTGCATCGATTGCTGCCCGGCCTGGCTGACGCAGCCCATGATCACGTCGTCGATCGCGGCGGGGTCGATCCCGGTGCGGCGCACCAGCGCATCGAGCGTCAGCGCGGAAAGATCGACCGGATGAACCCCGGCCAGCCGCCCGTTGCGGCGACCGCCCGCGGTGCGCAGCGCATCGACAATATAGGCTACAGCCATTTCCCTTACGACTCCTGTCCCTGTCCGTGCTTTAATTGAACGATTAAGGCGCAAGCGCGGTGCGGTCAACCCGCTGCGGAAGGCGCGCGCAATTGCATCGTCCCCGGCGCTGTGGCAGCGCACGCCACAGCAAATCCGCAATGGAAGGCGAGAGCATGACCCCGTTCCTGACTGTCGAACGTCACAACCGTATCGCCGTCCTGACGATGAACCGCCCCGAAGCGCTCAATGCGATCGGCACGATCGACGATTGCGACTGCGTGGTCGACACGTTCTTCGCGCTCGGCAACGACCGGCAGATTTCGGCGATCGTGCTGACCGGTGCCGGCCGCGCCTTTTCCAGCGGCGGCAATCTCAAGGGCATGCAGACGCGCAGCGGCATCGGCGTGCTCGACCAGCCGGATTCGACGCGCGCCAATTATCGCCGCGGGGTGCAGCGCGCGGTGCGCGCGATGCTCGATTGCGAGATTCCGATGATCGCCGCGATCAACGGCCACGCGGTGGGCCTCGGGCTCGATCTTGCCTGTCTGTGCGATATCCGCCTGGCGGCCGACAGCGCGCGGATGGCGGCGAGCTTCATCAAAGTCGGGATCGTGCCGGGCGACGGCGGCGCGTGGAGCCTGCAACGGATCGTCGGCTATTCGCTGGCCGCCGAACTGTTCCTCACCGGGCGCAGTTTCGACGCTGCTTATGCGCAGGCAATCGGCCTCGTCGGCCGCGTGGTGCCCGCCGACCAATTGCTGCCAGCCGCGCTCGAAATCGCCGAGGAAATCGCCGCCAACCCGCCGCGCGCGCTGCGGCTGACCAAGAAACTGCTGCGCGAAGCCCAGCATGGCCGCGCGCACGATGTGCTCGAACTGTCCGCCGCCTACCAGGCGATCGCGCACGAAACGCAAGACCACGTCGAAGCCGTCGCGGCGATCCTCGACAAACGCGCGCCGAATTTCACCGGCGAATGAGCAAGGCCCCCACAATGCTCGTCACCCGGGACTTGATCCGGGGTCCATCCGTCGGCCTGGCGATGCATCGGAAAGAAGAACAAGCGGGACCCCGGATCAAGTCCGGGGTGACGAGTTGGGCTGGCGTGGGGACTTGCGGGCGGATCGCGCGCAAGCGGCGGGGCACGGCGTGATGGCATCGCGCGAGGACCGCTTTGTCGCGCTGATGCGCGCGCTGGCGCCCGACAGCGCCGCACGCGGCCTGCTCGACGATGCGGCGGTGATCGCGTTTGGTAGCGAAACGCTGGTGGTGACGCACGATATGATGGTCGAAGGCGTGCACTGGTTGCCGGGGCAGGACGAAGCCGATATCGCCTGGAAGCTGGTGGCGACCAATCTGTCGGACCTCGCGGCCAAAGGCGCGCAACCGGTCGGCGTGTTGCTGGGCTATGCGCTTGGCCCCGACGACGCACGCTTCGCCCGGGGCCTCGGCGAAGCGCTGGCGGCTTTCGATGTACCTTTGCTGGGGGGCGATACGGTTGCCGGCGCGGCGGGCGCGCGCAGCCACGGGCTGACCGCGCTCGGCCGCGCGACAACCAGCCCGGTACCCGGCCGCAATGGCGCACGACCCGGCGACACGCTGTGGCTCACCGGCGCGGTCGGCGCGGCCATGCTGGGGTTCGAAGCCTTGCGCGATGGCGTGCCGGACCGCGACACCGGCGCGTTCCGTCGCCCCATGCCGCGTCTGGCCGAAGGGATCGCGCTGGCCCCGCACGTCAGCGCGATGATGGACGTGTCCGACGGCTTGCTGATCGATGCGCAGCGGATGGGTCACGCCAGCGGCGTGACCATGGCGATCGCATCGGCGCAAGTCCCGTTTGCCGAATCCCTGCCGCCTTCGCGGCAACGCGAAGCCATGGCCTGGGGCGATGATTACGAATTGCTGTTCACGCTGCCCCCCGGCGTGATGCCGGCCTGTTTCGCACATGCAATAGGATGTGTGACCGAATATCGTGATAACAATATCCTGGTCGATGATGCAGTGCCACAAGGATCGCTGGGATATTGCCACGACCTGCCAAACCTTTGAGCGCGATCAAGGATTTGCTTGCTGGCGACAAATAAATCCCTAGCCTCGCGGGTCTCTCCAGACAGTGGGGACCCGTTGTGCGACGACGCCCGTCCAGGTTGTCGCCGGTGCGGGACATAAAAGGGGGATGCCAACGTGAGTCTTATTGCCATTTCAATTGGATTGGGGCTGCTCGCCATTGTCTACGGCGTGGTCACCAGCCTGCAAGTGCTCGGCGCGCCCGCCGGCAACCAGACGATGCAGGATATTGCGGGCGCCATTCAGGAAGGCGCGCAAGCCTATCTGAAGCGCCAGTACACCGCGATTGCCGTGGTTGGCGTAGCGGTTGCGGTCATCGTGTTCGTGGCGCTCGGGCCGATTGCCGCGGCCGGGTTCGTGATCGGCGCGACGCTTTCGGGCGCAGCCGGGTTTATCGGCATGAATGTCTCGGTGCGCGCCAATGTGCGCACCGCTGCCGCCGCGCAGAACGGGCTGCAGGCCGGGCTGACGCTGGCGTTTCGCGCCGGCGCGATCACCGGCATGCTGGTGGCGGGCCTGGCGCTGCTGTCG
>CAITOD010000426.1 GCA_903893935.1 uncultured Sphingomonadales bacterium | reverse complement strand
CGAGCAAGCCCGCTCGGTGGCGGCATCGACATGGGCTGCGAGCCCGTTCGGCCAGCCGCTGGCTGCGTTCCCCGATGCGATCGGCAAGGCCGACCGCGATCGGATGACGGCACAGATCGTCGCGGCGATCGATCACAAGGTGCGACCCGCCTATGCGCGGTTCGCCGCGTTCGTGGACAAGGATTACGCACCTTACGGGCGCGAGACACCCGGGCTGTGGGCGTTGCCCAACGGTGAGCGCCTCTACGCGTTCGCCGTCCGACGCCAGACGACGACCGGCCTGACTCCGCAGGCCATCCACGAGCTGGGCCTGCGCGAGGTCGAGCGCATCGAGGCCGAGATGAGTGCGATCGCGCTCAAGCTCGGCTACCCCGACCTCGCCTCATTGCGTGCCGCGGTCGACCACGACCCGAAACTTTTCGCCCGGTCTCGCACGCAGATCCTCTATGCCTACCGCGGTTACATCGCCGCGATGCAGCCGAAGCTGCCGGAGTTGTTCGGCCTGTTGCCACAGATCGGCGTCGAGGTGCGACCGGTCCAGGAATACCGCGAGAAGGAGGCGGCCGGCGCCGAGTACCAGCAGGGCACCGCCGACGGCTCGCGCCCGGGGATCGTGTACGTCAACACCGGCGACTACGCGCATCGCGAGACGATGACGATCGAGTCGACGGCCTATCACGAGGGGGTGCCCGGTCACCACATGCAGATCGCGATCGCGCAGAAACTGCCGGAGTTGCCGGAATTTCGCAGGAACGCCGGCTACACCGCCTACGTCGAGGGGTGGGCACTGTATGCCGAGCGGCTCGGCAAGGAAGTGGGGTTCTACCAGGATCCGTACAGCGACTACGGGCGCCTGCTGAGCGAGCTGCTGCGCGCGGACCGGCTCGTGCTCGACACCGGCGTACACTACAAGCACTGGACCCGCGAGCAGATGATCAGCTACTTCCACGCGCACCCGGCCGGCGACGAGCCGACGATCCAGGCGGAGACCGACCGCTACATCGCGTTGCCGGGCCAGGCGCTCGCCTACAAGATCGGGCAGCTCAAGTTCCTCGAGCTGCGCGAGCGGGCGAAGGCTGCGCAGGGGGCGGGCTTTGACATCCGCGCGTTTCATGACGAGATGCTCGACGGCGGGGCGCTGCCGCTGGACGTGCTCGAAGCGCGGTTCGGCGAGTGGCTCGCTCGGCCAGTGCGCTGAGCGACATGCAGGTGACCGTTACACCGACAGGAGTTTGCGTGATGAACAGTAAGCCAAAGCGCCTTTGCCGCGCCGCGATCCGCGGCGTCGCGTGCGCACTGATCGCCTTGCCCGTCTGGGTCATTTCCGCAGCCCCGGTCGCTGCGGCACCTGACGCAGGGCTCGTCGCCGCCGTCGCCAGTCCCGAGCGCACGCCCAAGTTCGCGATGCGCGATCCTGTGCGCCACCCGGTGGAGGAACTGACGTTCTTCGGGCTCACGCCCGGCATGACCGTCATCGAACTGTGGCCGGGCGGTGGCTACTGGACGGAGATTCTCGCCCCCTACCTGCGCGGCCGCGGCCAGTACGTCGCGGGCCTTGCCCCGATCGTGCCCAACGGCGAGGAGAACGCGAGCACGCAGGCCTGGCGCAAGAAGGTCGCGGCGCAGCAGGCGTTCTACGGCGCGGTGAAGACCGTTTGGTTCGGCAAGGACGCCTATGATCTTGGGCCACCGGGCTCGGCGGACCTGATCGTGACGTTCCGCAACCTGCACAACTGGGTCGGCGACGGCTACGCCGACGCGGCGCTTGCCGCGTGCTTCAAGGCGCTGAAGCCCGGCGGCATTCTCGGCATCGAGGATCACCGCGGCCGTACCGATGTCGCACAGGACCCGAAGGCCGAAAACGGCTACCTGCGCGAGGACTACGCGATTGCGCTGGCGCTGAAGGCCGGGTTCCGGCTGGCCGGCAAGTCCGAGGTCAACGCCAACCCGCGTGACACCAAGGACTGGGTCGACGGGGTGTGGACGCTGCCACCGACGCTGTCGCAGGGCGATCGCGACCGCGAGAAATACATCGCGATCGGCGAGGCGGACAACTTCGTGCTGAAGTTCGAGAAGCCCCGCACCTAGCGGGGCGCCGCGGCCGGCTGGGCGGCGATGATCTCGACCGCCCGGGTACTTAGTTAATTCCGGCTTTATCAAAACGATTTTGTTTGATGAGTTCGGTACCGAACAAGTGCTCAGTTTCCCAATGAAGGGCGACGTTTTGGGCATGGATAGTATTCACTGCGCCCATCACAGTTCCGAGGCGATTGCTTTATCGGACTGCGACATTATTTTGCTCCCATACAAAACCATCGCGACCTTAAGCCACAGCTACGATCAACTCGGCCAAGCCATCTTTGGTTTGATGAGCAAAGAATTAGCCCGTCAACAAACACGTTTGAGTATTCATGGCTCGGCCAGCGCCGAAGCCCGCGTTGCGAAATTCTTGCTGTCTTTGTCGGAACGTTTCTTCTTATTAGGCTATTCCAAATCGACCTTCAATTTACGCATGACACGCAATGATATAGGCAGCTACCTTGGTTTAACCTTGGAAACCGTGAGCCGCACTCTGTCCGCACTCAATGAATTAGGTTTAATATCGGTCAGTCAACGTCATATTTGCATCAATGACGCGGAAGCGTTAAGAAATTTACGCAAGTTGCCATCCAATAAACTGAAAGCAAAAATCTCAGAATGCTTTCAAAGCTCGACCATCTCCGCATGGGGCATGGCACCGGCACTGAATTAAGTCATTTTGTCACAGGGAGTTACCATGTCCTATAAAACAATTTTGGTGCACATTGATGACACCTCGCGTTCGCCTTATCGCATCCAACTCGCCGCCGAACTGGCGATTAAGTTGGATGCCCATTTAGTCGGAATTGCCGATACTGGCGTGTCGCGCTTTATCTACCAAGACGGCAATATCAATGGCGTTGATCCCAGCCTATTAAGCCACCTCGAATATCTGCGCGAGCGAGCCAATCAAAATGTGACGGACTTTAAGAAACAGGTCGAGCAAACCGGTGTCGATTCCTTCGATGGCGCGGTGACCCAAGACGACGCCGTTGGCGGGATAGGCTTAAGAGCGCGTTATTGTGATTTGGTGGTCGTCGGACAGACCAATCCAGAAGAATCATCTCCTGCGGTGATGGACGATTTTCCGGAATACATGATCTTAAATTCTGGCCGTCCAGTTTTGATTATTCCGTACGCAGGCGAATTTCATCATATCGGCAAACGCCCACTAATCGCTTGGGACGGCAGCCGCGCTGCCACCCGCGCTATAACGGACGCCATTCCTTTATTGAAAAAATCTGACTTGGTGCATGTCGCCATTATTAATCCCAAAAACGATGTGCACGGCGAACAACCCGGTGCCGACATTGCGGCCTACTTAGCGCGCCACGGCATCCGCTTAGAAGTCTCCGTACACCGCACCAAGCTCGACATTGGCAACGCCTTATTGTCGCTGTCGGCCGATTTGAATTCCGATTTAATTGTGATGGGTGGTTACGGACATTCCCGCTTTAAAGAAATGATTATGGGCGGCGCAACACGTACCATTTTAGAGAGCATGACTATTCCTGTGTTCATGTCGCACTAGCGTAGCGGCTTCTCTGCCCTTCCAATCACCGAAGTGCGTGGTGCTTTAAACAGGGTGTTTTGACGAAAACATCCTGTTTTTTCTTGGAATCAACTAAAATTGATTCTTTTCCCACCAATTCAGCCAGATGAAGCTTCCACGAGAATTAGTCATCGCGCGCCGCAGCGTGTTTGCTCTATTTGCATTCCTACTACTATCCCTAGTTTTTAATACACATCTGCCCGCTTTGGGCGAACTCAAACCAGTGCCATTTCGGTTTTTAATCGAACTCGTTTGCGTGGTGTTATTTTTTTCCATTTTTATCGTGAGCTGGAACGCCTACAGCATTCACCGGCAATCGCGCTCGGTGGTGTTGGCGATTGGTTTTTTATGCGTGGCGATTTTCAGTTTCTTCAACATTACCAGCGCCATCCCCAGTTTCACGTCAAGCAGTTACCAACAAGCCACGCTGCTATTTAGCTTTTTATGGCGCAT
>CAITOD010000425.1 GCA_903893935.1 uncultured Sphingomonadales bacterium | reverse complement strand
GCGGGGCCAGGACCGGGGGCGGGGGCAGGACCGGGGGCGGGGCGCGGCACACCGCGCTGACACTGCTGCCAAATCTCGTTGACCGTATTATGGGGGCTGGGTAGGTCGGTCACCATGAGCGGTTTCGACTACATCGTGTTTCTGGTGGTTGGCCTCGCCGCGATCGCGGGGTTCTTTCGCGGGTTTGTCCAGGAAGTGCTGGCACTCGCAACCTGGTGCCTGATGCTGCTGGCGGTGCATTATGGGCACGCCCCGCTGACCGAACTGCTGACACCTTATGTGCAAAACGAAACGGGTGCGGGCGTGCTCGCGTTCGGCGTGTTGCTGCTGTTGCGCTATTTTCTGATGAACGTGGTGGTCAAGCAGATGGGCCAGGCCAGCCGCGGATCGGTGCTGGGGCCGATCGACCGCGTGCTCGGGTTCGGGTTTGGCGCGGTCAAGGGCTTCGTGATCATGGTGCTGGCGTTTTCGCTGCTGGTGTTTTCGTATGACCTCGTGTGGGGGGCCAAGGGCCGTCCGCTGTGGATCAAGCAAGGCCGCACTTATCCGCTGCTCAACGCCGCCAGCAACGAACTGATGACGCTGGTCGCGCAGCGCCGCAGCGCAGCGGCCCGGTCCGGCCAAACCGGAAGCGATGGCGATGCGGCAGCGGGTGATGGCACAATCCAGCCCAATCCGATGCCCACCCATCATGCGCGGCGCCACCGCCCCGTCCGGTCCGACGACGAATGACCGGCCGATGACGGCAACACCGGCACGCGCGGCAACACTTTACACTCCCGAAATTCTTGCCGCAGCAACCGGCCTTGCGGCATGGCCGTGGAACGATGCGCTGCCGCTGCAGGGCGAGGCGCGGTCGCGCACGTGCGGCAGCACTTTGCGGATCGGGCTGGCGCTCGATGCGCAAGGCCGCATTGCCGCGATCGGGCTACGCGCGCATGCCTGCGCCATCGGACAGGCTGCAACGCAGGCCTTTGCCCGCGCCGCGACCGCGCGCAGCCGCACCGAGATTGCCGACACCCGCGCTGCGATCGGCGCCTGGCTGGCGGGCGAGGGGGCATTGCCCGACTGGCCGGGGCTCGACGTGATCGCGGCGGCGCGCGCGCATCCATCGCGCCATGGTGCGATCGTGCTGGCGTGGGACGCCGCGCTCGCCGCGCTGGATCAATAAGATGGCGCCTGCATCACCGTTGCGCCTGCGGCTCGATACGCAGGCGCTCGCCGCCAACTGGCGCGCGCTCGATCGGCTGAGCGGCCCGGCGCGCGCCGGTGCGGCGGTCAAGGCCGATGCTTACGGGTTGGGCGCGGCGCTGGCGGTGCCGGTGCTGGCAAAGGCCGGGTGCCGCGACTGGTTCGTCGCGCATTGGGGCGAAGTGGCCGATGTTCTGGCGTATGTGCCTGCCGCTGCGATCGCGGTGCTGCACGGGCCGCTCGATCAGGCCGATGTCGCTTACGCGCGCGCCACGGGGGTGCGGCCGGTCCTCAATTCGCTGCCGCAAGTGGCGCGCTGGCTGGCCGGTGGTGGCGGGCCGTGTCATGTCATGGTTGATACCGGGATAAACCGGCTGGGCCTGGCCCTGGCCGATCTTGGCGATCCGCTGGTAGGCCAGCTCGAAATCGATCTGTGCCTCAGCCATCTTGCCAGCGCGGATGAGGATTGTGCGCAAAATGCGCAGCAACTGGCGCGTTTTGCCGAGGTCCGTGCGCGGGTCCCGGCGCAGCGTTACAGCCTGGCCAACAGCGCAGGGATTGCGCTGGGTGCAGCGTTTCATGCCGATCTCACGCGCCCGGGCATCGCGCTTTATGGCGGCGTGGTGCGGCGCGAACTGGCGGGCGTGGTGCAGCAGGTTGCCCGGCCCGAAGCGGCGGTGCTGCAAGTGCGCGATCTCGAGGCCGGCGATGCGGTTGGCTACAACGCAACTTTTGTAGCACCGCGCGCGATGCGGCTGGCGGTGGTCGCGCTCGGTTATGCCGACGGCTATCTGCGCTGCTGGTCGAACCGTGGTGCGCTGGCCTGCGGCGATGCCGTGCTGCCGGTGGTTGGCCGCGTGTCGATGGATCTGACCGCGATCGATGTCAGCACTGCGCCGCATGTGCGCGAGGGCGACTGGCTGGCGCTCGAATACGACCTGCCGCATGCCGCGCAGCAAAGCGGTCTGTCGCAATACGAATTGCTGACGCTGTTTCACCGGCGATTTGCGCGCTGCACCTGATTGCAGCGAGCCCATTTTCATTGCTCTTGTTGCATTGCCCTTGTTGCACCTGCTAACCTTGTTCCCAACAAAAACACCGGGGGCGCGAATCGATGGCACATGCAGCAAAAGATGGCGAAACGGTCATTATCAAGAAATACGCCAACCGGCGTTTGTACAACACCCGCACCAGCAGTTACATCACGCTCGATCACCTCGCGCAGATGGTCAAGGAAAACGTCGATTTCAAAGTGATCGACGCCAAGACCGGCGCCGACCTGACGCATACCATCCTGACCCAGATCATCATGGATGAAGAATCGGGCGGCGGGCAGATGCTGCCGACCAATTTTCTGCGCCAACTGATTTCGATGTACGGCAATTCGATGCAGGCGCTGCTGCCCGGCTATCTTGAAGCCTCGATGGACCATTTCCGCGAAAACCAGGCCAAGTTGCGCAAAGCGATCGAAGACAGCATCGGCGCCAACCCGCTCGCGCAGATTGCGCAGCGCAATATGGAAATCTTCAAGGCCGCAGCGACTGCGTTTGTTCCGGGTGCTGCCGCAGCGGCGAGTGAAAAGGCTCCGGCCGCCGATCCCGACGAACTGGCGAGCTTGCGCAGCCAGGTCGAAGAGATGCAGAAAAAGCTCGACACGCTGTTGAAATAACCGCGACTTTACGCCGCGTTGTCGATGCCCAGTTCGGACAGCTTGCGGTAAAGCGTCGAGCGGCCGATGCCGAGCCGGCGTGCGACTTCGGTCATGCGCCCGCGATAATGCCCGATCGCCAGCCGGATAACATCGGCTTCGATCTCTTCCAGCGGGCGCAAATTGCCGTCCGGGCCAAACAGCATGACGCCGGCGCCATCGCTGATCGGTTGCGGCACGCGCACGGTTTCGCCCACCATATTGGCGAGCTTGGGAAAATCGGCGGCGGTCAGCGCTTCGCCATCGCAGAACACGGCCGCGCGAAACAGCGTTGCCTGCAACTGGCGGACATTGCCGGGCCAGTCATAGGCCGCCAGCAGCGACAGCGCGCCGTCGGTGATGCCCAGCGGACGCAGGCCCGGCTGTTCGCCGATGCGCGCGAGAAAATGCCGTGCCAGCGCGCCGATATCGCCAACACGTTCGCGCAAGGCGGGCAGACGCACTTGCGTCGCCGACAGCCGCGCGTGGAGATCGGCATCGAACAGACCGGCCTCTACCAGCACTTTGAGCGGGGCATTGCTGCACACCACCAGCCGCACATCGAGCCGGAACGAATGGCGCGCGCCGATCGGCTGCACGTCACCGCGATCGATGAACTGGGCGAGCCGCGCCTGGACCTGGGGGGGCAGGCGGTCGATTTCGTCGATCACCAGCGTGCCGCCATCGGCATGCTGCAACGCGCCGACATGGCGGTCGAAGGCCCCGGCAAAGGCGCCTTTTTCGTGGCCGAACAGCACCGATTCGATCTGGTTGGGGGCAATCCCGCCCGCGTTGACAATGCGCAGCGGCAATTTGGCGCGCGGGCTGGCCTCGTGCATCGCGCGCACCAGCATTTCCTTGCCGGTGCCGCATTCGCCCTCGATCAGCACATGGGCATGGGTGCGCGCGGCTTTGGCAGCGACTGCCAGCGCGGCCCGGAACGACGGTGCCGCGCCGATCATTGAATCGAAATCAAGCGCGGCGCCCAGTTTTTCGGACAGCGGATGAAGTTCGGAGCTTTGCACTTCGGGCGCCGTTGCGGCGCGCAGGGCTTCGACCAGCCGGTCGGGCGCGATTGGTTTGATCAGATAGTCGGTCGCGCCCGCGCGCATTGCTTCGACCGCGAGCAGCGGCGACGAACTGGTCGTCAGCATCAGGATCGGCAGCGCAGGGCGGCGCGCTTTCAGTTCGGCGATCAGCTCGCAGGCGCTTTCGCCCGGAACCCACTGGTCGAGAATGATCGCACCGAGCCGCATGCCCTGGCGCGTTCCGAGCGTTGCAATCGCGGTTTCCGAATCGCGCGCCACCACCGTGCGCCACCCTTCGCGTGCCGCCAGCGCGGATACGAGCCGGATTTGCGCCGGTTCGTCATCGATCAGCATCAGCAGGCGATCTTCGATGTCAGACATTCGCTATCCGGTCAGGTTGTTCGACCAATCCGTATCGCAATCAATGTGAACGTGATTTTGACACGGGTTCTGGTCAAACGGTCTTAGCCAAAGTGGGTAAAAACCGGATTAAGAACGCAGATGACGGATCGGACTTGAGCAGGCGGACGTGTGACGATAGAGCAGCAGCGGGCGGACCGGCCATGAGCCGTACCGCGAGGATACGATTTTTCGGGGGTTCGCTATGGCTTCGGCAAACGACATCAAGGCCGCACGTGCAACGTACGAAGGCTTTGTCAATCTGATCAAAGTAGCGGTGCCGGTCATTGCAGTGATCGTGCTCTTCGTCATCTATCTGATCCATTGACCCCGGCAGTGGCGCATTCGGTCACGATCGCGGTCCTGCGCGAACGGGCAGCCGGCGAAACCCGCGTCGCGGCAAGCCCTGAAACGGTCAGGAAACTGATCGCGCTCGGCGCCGCGGTCACTGTCGAGGCAGGGGCCGGGGTCGCCGCATCGATCGCCGATGCCGATTACAGCGCGGCGGGCGCGAAAGTGGTCGAAAGCGCGGCCGCGCAAGGCGCCGACATCGTATTCGGCGTGCAGGGGCCCGAGATCGATGTGCTGGCGGGCGCCAATCCGGGGGCATGGGTGGTCGCCGGGCTCGATCCGTTCGGCCGGCGCGACCGTGTCGAGGCTTATGCCCGGGCCGGGTTCGAGGCGCTGGCGATGGAATTCATGCCGCGCATCACGCGCGCGCAATCGATGGATATCCTGTCGAGCCAGGCCAATCTCGCCGGATACAAGGCGGTGCTGATCGCCTCCAACCTCTATGGCCGCGCGTTTCCGATGATGATGACGGCGGCAGGCACGGTGAGCGCTGCCAAAGCTTTCGTGATGGGTGTTGGTGTGGCCGGGTTGCAGGCGATTGCCACCGCGCGCCGGCTCGGCGCGCAAGTTTCGGCGACCGATGTGCGCTCTGCGACCAGGGAACAGATCCAGTCGCTGGGCGCCAAGCCGATTTTCGTCGAGAATGTCAAAGGCATCGAAGGCGAAGGCGCCGGCGGCTATGCGACCGAAATGAGCGCGGAATACCAGGCGGCGCAAGCCGATCTGGTGTCGAGCCACATTGCCAAGCAGGACATCGTGATCACCACCGCGCTAATCCCGGGCCGCGCCGCACCGCGCCTGATCAGCGATGCGCAGATCGCCACGATGAAGCCGGGCAGCGTGATCTATGACCTGGCCGTGGCGCAAGGCGGCAATGTCGAAGGATCGGTGCCCGATCAGGTGGTCGAACGCCACGGCGTCAAGATTGTCGGCTATTCCAACACGCCGGCGCAATTGCCTGCCGACGCCTCGGCGCTCTTTGCGCGCAACCTCTACAACTTTCTCAACGCGTTCTGGGACAAGGAAGCGGGTCGCCCGGTGCTCGACGAGGAAATCGGCAAGGCCATTCGCCTGACCCAGGGCGGCGCAGTGGTGCACGAAAGGCTCCAGCCTTGAATCCTCCCCGGCACGGGGAGGGGG
>CAITOD010000424.1 GCA_903893935.1 uncultured Sphingomonadales bacterium | reverse complement strand
GTCCCGGCAAACTGGTCGATGACCCAGCCAAGAAACAACCCCCCGGTAATGCCGCCCACCAGATCCGCCAGCACCCGGTTGCCTGCGCGATAGTTCGCGTCGGCCCCGTCGCTGGCTGGCGGAGCGGTTTGCGTTTCCTCCCGCTGTCGCGCCGCTTTCAGCCGCGCGTCGAGCGAAACGAAATCCGCATCCCCGCTCCCCGGTACTTTGCCACCAGGTGCCTTGCCGGACCGGTCGTCGTTCATGCACTGCCCCGTTTCGGAAAAATCAGCCAGCGGGCGCAAAACCCGCGACAGCCCCCCGTGGTTGCCGCGCACGACCGACACCTTGTCCGCCGAGAGCGCCTGCCCATTAGGCTGGGGTAACTGCCAAGTCAACCCGACCGAAAGCGGTCTGGTGCAGCTTGCAGGCCTGCCCGCGCGTGGAGGTGGAAACGCCGGAATTGCGTCGGTGATTCGTATGCACTGGCCCGGTCGCAGACCCTTTGACGAGAGTTCCCCCGCCTGCCGGGAAACTCCATGCCAAAACGGCAGCATCCCCGACCACGCCGTGCCTTGCACCCCGGCCAGGCCTGCGCAATGCTTGTTCACCATGAGCGATGAACCAAGCCTGTTCGGGCCGCCGCGCCGGCGCGCGGCGAAAGCCGCCGGCGCCGATCGCTTGCGCGAAAGCGGGCACGACCCTTCCGGCCATCGCGCGCGGCTGCGCCAGCGCCTGCTCGATGGGGGCGACGACGCATTGGCCGATCACGAACTGATCGAATACATTCTGATGACCGCGATCCCGCAGAAGGATGTGAAGCCGCTCGCGCGCGTGCTGATGCAGCGGTTCGGCACTTTGGCCGGCGTGTTCAATGCCGAGCCGCAGGCCTTGATGCAGGTTTCGGGCGTGAAGGAAACCGCCGCCGCCGCGCTCAAGATCGCCGGCGTTGCCGCAAGGCGGCTGGCGCTGACCACGCTGCGCGAGGATTCGGTGCTGTCAAGCTGGCAGGCGCTGATCGATTATCTGCATATCGACATGGCGCATCTGACGCACGAACGCGTGCGCGTGCTGTATCTCAACGTGCAAAATCGGCTGCTGCTCGATCAGGTGGTGAGCGACGGCACGCTCGACGAATCCGCCATCTACACGCGCGAAATCATCGCCAAGGCGATGGCGATCGGCGCCGCTGCGCTGATTCTGGTGCACAACCACCCCTCCGGCTCCCCCCAGCCCAGCCGCGCCGACATCCAGGTGACGCAAAAAATCATCGAAGCCGGCCGCCACCTCGGGATCACCGTCCACGATCACGTGATCATCGGCCGCGAAGGCCACGTGTCGCTGAAAGCCAAAGGCCTGATCTGACGCTCCGCATGCCGAAACGGACGCCCTGCAACACTTGATCCGGCATCCATCCCCAGGCGCTGTTGCCCGCGCGGCGGCGGTCAATCAGCGCGCAATCGAAAACCGCGGATCGGCCGCCCCGCTGCCTGCCAGCACTTGCGCCATATAGCGCCCCACGCGCGGCCCGTTCTTGAACCCGTGGCCCGATCCGCCGCCCGCGATCCACACATTGTCGAACCCCGGGTGCCGGTCGAGGATATATTCCTCGCCTTTGGCCATTTCGTATTGGCACACGCGCGTTTCCACGATCGGGGCCTTGGCCAGCGCGGGGAAGCGGAACGCCACGAATTCGCGCATCGCTTCGATAAACGGCGTGGTGACCGTGCGCTGGTCGAGATCGGGGTCGATCGCCACCGGGTCGCCATCGACCGCGACTTTGCAGCCGCGCGCTTCGAGATTGGGGAAGCCATAGGCGCCGGCAATGCCGTATTGGTCGAGCCAGGTCGGCATTACCCCCGGTTCGAATGCGGTGCTGCCTTCGGGCACGCCAAGGAAAAACACTTCGGCACGATCGGGGCGCACTTTGGCGCCGATCACATCGGGAAACACTTTGGGCAGCCACGGTCCGCAAGCGAACACGTAGCGCCCCGCCGAAATCGTTTCGCCGGTCGCGGTGGTCAGGCCGGGCAGCGTGCCCGATCCTTTGGGCGGGCGGATTGCCGCGCTGCGCCAGGCCATGCCGCCCGCCACCAGTTCGGCCACCAGCGTCTGGATCGCGCGCCTTGCCAACAGCGCACCGCTGTTCGGTTCAAACACCGCGCCTTCGCTCTCGTCGAGATGGAACGCCGGGAACCGCCGCGCGACTTCGCCGGCGCTCAGCCGTTCGTGCGGCAAGCCGAGCGCCATGAGCGCTTTGCCGGTCTCGTCGAGAAAGCTGTCGCTGTTTTTGGCAATCGCCAGCACCCCGGTCGGTTCGAACAGGTGCGTGCCGTTGCGCGCCTGCAGCGCTTTCCATTCGACCAGCGATTCCATCGCCCAGCGCGAATAGATCGCCTGCGCGCCATAGGCGCTGCGGATGATCCGGCTTTCGCCGCCCGAACTGGCGCGGCTGTTGGCGGGGCCATAGGCATCGATCAGGCACACCCGCTGCCCCGCCTGGCGCAAGGCATAGGCCGTCCACGCGCCGAACGATCCGGCACCGACCACCGCAACATCATACGTCGACGATCCGCGCTGCGCCATCGTTCGCGTCGAAGCCGCGAGCGCGGTCGCCGCCATGATCCCGGTCACCGTCCGTCGTGTCGTCAACATCGTGCAAGCCCCCTGTGCGGTCGATCGGCGCCGAGCATACCGCGTAAAACCGGCCTCGCCCAGCCCGACGCTTGCCATTGGCCGGCCCACGGCCTAGCGGCGCACCATTGCGCGTATCACTCCGGAGTTTGCCATGGTCCCCCGTTATGCCCGCCCGTCGATGACCGCGATCTGGGATGCGCAAGCCCGCTATCGCATCTGGTTCGAAATCGAAGCGCATGCGACCGACAAGCTCGCCGAACTGGGCGTGGTGCCGGCGAGTGCCGCCAAAGCGCTGTGGGACTGGTGGGCAACCGCGCCCGACATCGATGTCGCCGCGATCGATGCGATCGAAGCGGTGACCAAACACGATGTGATCGCGTTTCTCGACTGGGTGGCGGCGCAAGTCGGCCCCGAAGCGCGCTTCATGCACCAGGGCATGACCAGCTCCGACGTGCTCGACACCACGCTGAGCGTGCAACTGGCGCGCGCCGCAGACCTGCTGATCGCCGATCTCGATGCTTTGCTTGCAGCGCTGAAGCGCCGCGCGATCGAACACAAACACACCCCGACGATCGGTCGCAGCCACGGCATCCACGCCGAACCGACCACTTTCGGCAAGAAACTCGCCGAGGCTTATGCCGAATTCGCGCGCAACCGCGCCCGGCTGGTCGCCGCGCGCGCGGAAATCGCGACATGCGCCATCTCGGGCGCGGTCGGCACATTTGCCAATATCGACCCCGCGGTCGAGGAACACGTGGCCGAGCGGCTGGGGCTGACGGTCGAGCCGGTTTCTACACAGGTTATCCCGCGCGACCGGCATGCGATGTTCTTTGCCACGCTCGGCGTGGTGGCGAGTTCGATCGAGCGGCTGGCCATTGAAATCCGCCACTTGCAACGGACCGAAGTGCTGGAAGCCGAGGAATATTTCTCGCCCGGGCAAAAGGGCTCGTCGGCGATGCCGCACAAGCGCAATCCGGTGCTGACCGAAAACCTTACCGGGCTTGCGCGCGTGGTCCGTTCGGCGGTGACCCCGGCGCTCGAAAACGTGGCGCTGTGGCACGAACGCGACATTTCGCATTCGTCGGTCGAGCGCTTCATCGGCCCCGATGCGACGATCACGCTCGATTTCGCGCTCGCGCGGCTGACTGCGGTGGTCGACAAGCTGGTGGTCTACCCCGAACGCATGCAGAAGAATCTCGACCGCATGGGCGGCCTCGTCCATTCGCAGCGCGTGCTGCTGGCGCTGACCCAGGCCGGGCTCAGCCGCGACGATGCCTATCGCCTGGTCCAGCGCAACGCGATGAAAGTGTGGGAATCGGATGGCGCGCTGTCGCTGCTCGATCTGCTCAAGGCCGATGCCGAAGTGACCGCCGCGCTGAGCCCGGCACAGATCGAAGAAAAATTCGATCTCGATTACCATTTCAAAGGCATCGACACGACGTTTGCGCGCGTGTTCGGCGAATGACACGCACGCGCCAAATGCCTGCTTCACATCATGGCGCGATGGTCTACTTTGATGCAGAGGGGTGTCCGTCGGATAAAGGATCGCCATGCGTGCGCTGAAGACCGGTCTGTGGCTGCTGCTGACTCTGGTGCTGGTGGCGTTTACATATGCCAATCCCGATCCGGTCGCGGTGCATATCTGGCCGGGGCTGATCTGGGAAACCAAGGCGCCGGCGCTGGTGATCGGGGCATTGATGATCGGCTTTGTGCCGACCTGGCTGATGCTGCGCACCACGCGCTGGCGGCTCTCGCGCCGGATCGCCTCGCTCGAATCGACGCTCGCCGCGCAAGCGCATGCGCTGAATCATGCCGCCGAGCAGGCGCGCACCGCAACCGATATTTCGTAGCAGAGGAACGACCTCGACCGTGAGCAACCCGATCTATCTTGCGCTCGATCTGCCCAGGCTCGATGCCGCCGTGGCGCTGGCCCAGAAAGTGCGCCAGCATGTCGGCGGGCTGAAACTCGGGCTCGAATTCTTTTGCGCGCATGGCCACCACGGCGTGCAGGAAGTGGCCAAGATCGGCCTGCCGATCTTTCTCGATCTGAAACTGCACGATATTCCCAACACCGTGGCCGCCGCGATGCAGGCGATCCATCGCTTGCAGCCGGCGATCGTGACGATCCACGCCGCCGGCGGGCGCGCGATGATGGAAGATGCCAAAGCCGCCGCGGGGGAAAACACGCGGGTGGTGGGCGTGACCGTGCTGACCAGCCTCGACGACGGCGACCTCGCGCGCACCGGGATTGCCGGCAGCACGCACGATCAGGCTTTGCGGCTTGCCGATCTGGCGCAGGAAGCCGGGCTCGACGGGATTGTCTGTTCGGGCCACGAAGTGGGCGCGGTGCACAAACGCTGGCGCAACGGCTATCTGGTGGTGCCGGGCTTGCGCCCCGCCGGGCACGGTTCGAGCGAAGACCAGAAACGCACCGTTACCCCGCGCGCGGCGCGCGACGCGGGCGCCAGCGTGCTGGTGATCGGTCGGCCGATTACCCGCGCCGAAGACCCGGTGGCCGCCGCTCGCGCGATCGAAGGCAATTTGTAAGCCAGGCCATGCTCGAAGCGCCTATCCGTCTTGCGGCTGCGGCTGATGTCGCGGCGCTGCGTGCGCTGGTCGAACGCGCCTATCGCGGTGACACCGCGCGCCAGGGCTGGACGCACGAAGCCGATCTGCTCGACGACGAACGCACGTCGGACTCGCAATTGGCGGCAACGATTGCCGATCCGGCTTCGCGCATTCTGCTCGCCGAAGCGCCGGGCGCGCTGGTCGGCACGGTCACGGTCAGCGATTGCGGCGAGGGCCTTGCCTATATGGGCATGTTGTGCGTCGACCCCGCCGTGCAGACCGCCGGGCTTGGCCGCGCGCTGATTGCAGCGGCAGAAGCGACCGCGCGCGCGGCATTCGGCGCGAAAGTGATGGAAATGACGGTGATCGACAAGCGCACCGAACTGATCGCCTATTACGAACGGCGCGGGTATCGACGCACCGGCGAGACACGCCCCTTCCCGGTGCCCGGCGTGCATGGCTTTGCCATGGTCGTGCTCACCCGCGCGCTGGATTGAAGCGATGACGGCACCGCTGATCAAGATTTGCGGGATCAACAGCGCCGATGCGCTCGATGCGGCGCTGGCGGCGCGCGCCGATTTCATCGGGCTGGTGTTCTTTGCCAAGAGCCCGCGCTGCGTCGATGTGCCGCAAGCCGCCGCACTCGCGGCGCGCGCGGTCGGGCGCGCGGGCGTGGTCGGTCTGTTTGTCGATCCCGAGCCTGATTTTCTCGCAAGCGTGGTGGCGGGCGTCGGGCTCGATGCGATCCAGTTGCACGGGCGCGAAACGCCGGCCGAAGTGGCAGCGACAGCCGCGCGCCATGGCCTGCCGGTGTGGAAAGCGCTCGGCGTGAAGCAGCGCGCCGATCTCGCCGAGGCCGACCGCTTTGCCGGCGCCGCGGCGCGCGTGCTGTTCGATGCCAAGCCGCCCGCCGGTGCCGACTTGCCGGGCGGCAACGGCCTGCGCATCGACTGGACGCTGCTCAAGGGCGTGCGCCCGGCGCTACCGTGGATGCTGGCAGGCGGGCTCGACCCTGCCAATGTGGCCGAAGCGATCGCGATCACCGGGGCGCCCGGCGTCGATGTGTCCTCGGGCGTGGAAAGCGCGCCGGGCGTCAAAGACCCGGCGCGGATCGCCGCCTTTTGCGCCGCGGTGCGCGGATAAGCAAAAAGGCGGCCCTGCCGAAGCAGGACCGCCTTCCACGACGTTGCAGCAACTGTTTACCACGATTCCTCTTTCGAACTGGTGAACGATCCGCCAGCAGTGCCTATGCTGCAATCACCTTAGAGCGTCCTGCGATAAATCTTTAATACCGTGACGGAGCCGATTTTGGCCCAGTGCAAGGAGGGATGGCGCAGGAATATCGG
>CAITOD010000423.1 GCA_903893935.1 uncultured Sphingomonadales bacterium | reverse complement strand
TGCCTGGTGCAGATCGCCGATGACAAGGAAGCCGCCGCGATCGACCCGATGGCACCGGGGATCGACCTGTCGCCGCTGCTCGATCTGCTGGTCGATAACGAGGACGTGCTCAAGGTGTTTCACGCCGGCGGGCAGGATGTCGAAATCATCTACAACCTGACCGGGCGCACCCCGCACCCGATTTTCGACACGCAGATCGCGATGATGGCGATCAGCCAGTCCGAACAGATCGGCTATTCGAATCTGGTCGAAGCCTGGCTCGGCTTTTCGATCGACAAGGGCGCGCGGTTTACCGACTGGTCGCGCCGCCCGCTGACCGAACGCCAGATCGAATATGCGATCGGCGATGTGACGCATTTGTCGAAGATTTTCCCGCGCATGCTGAAGCGGCTGATCAAGACCGGGCGCGGCGCCTGGCTCGATATCGAAATGGAGCGGCTCGCCGATCCGGCGCATTACCGCACCGATCCCGAGACGGTGTGGCTCAAGATCCGCCCGCCCAGCCGCAACCACGCGGTGCTCGGCCGGCTGAAAGCGCTCGCCGCCTGGCGCGAGACCGAAGCGATGGACAAGAACATCCCGCGCGGGCGGATCATGCGCGACGAGACGCTGGCCGATCTCGCCAGCCACCCGCCGCGCGACCAGGCCGATCTGGCCAAAGTACGCGGGCTGTCGGCGGGCTGGCGCGACAACGAAATCGGCCGCCGGCTGATGCAATGCCTGGCCGATGCCCGGCCGCTGACCGACGCCGAATTGCCGCCGCGCGCGCCGCGTGGCGCACCGCTCGGCAAGGAAGGCGCGCTGGTTGCCGATCTGCTCAAGCTGCTGCTCAAGATCCGCGGGCGCGAAATCGACATTGCCGCGCGGCTGCTCGCGCGCAGCGACGATCTCGAAGCGTTGGCCGCCGGGCAGCGCAAGGGCCTCGCGATCCTCGAAGGCTGGCGGTACGAACAATTCGGGCGCGACGCGCTCGAACTGGTCGAAGGGCGGCTGGCGTTTGCGGTGGTAAACGGCAAGCTGAAAATGGCGCATATCGACGATATCGGCAATGGCGCGCGGATCGAGCCCGAGCCCGAAACCCCGGCCGAATACGACCCCGAATCCGATTTCTACCCGGTCCCGCTCGCCGATAACGAAGACTGATGGCAATCTACCTGCCGACGCTCAAGCAGCTGCAATACCTTGTCGCACTGCACGAACACGGCCATTTCGGCCGCGCGGCAGAAGCCTGTTTCGTGTCGCAATCGACGCTGTCGGCAGGCTTGCGCGAGCTCGAGTCGCTGCTCGACGTCACGCTGGTCGAACGCACGCGGCGCGTGGTGCGGTTTACCCCGCTCGGCAACCAGGTGGTCGCCAAAGCGCACCGGCTGCTGCGCGAAGCCGAAGAACTGTCGGACCTCGTGCAGGCGCAAGGGCGCCCGCTGGTAGGCGAATTGCGGATGAGCGTGATCCCGACGATTGCGCCGTTTCTGCTGCCGCGCATCCTGCCCCGGCTGCGCAGCGAGCGCCCGCAATTGCGCCTGTTCCTGCGCGAAGAACCGAGTGCCGCAGCGATCGAATCGCTCCACCATGGCCGCGCCGATTGCGTGCTGCTGGCGCTGCCGTTCGCCACCGGCGACGTCGAAGTGCATCAGCTGTTCGACGATCCCTTGCTGGTCGCGTTTCCACACGACGATCCGCGCGACCCGCCGGCGGAAATCGCACCTTCGGCGATCGATGAAAACCGGCTGCTGCTGCTTGAAGACGGGCATTGCCTCAAGGAACACGCGCTTGCTGCCTGCAACCGGCCCGAACTGCGCGCAAGCGCCACGATGATCGGCACGTCGCTGCACACGCTGGTGCAGATGGTCGACAACGGGCTGGGGCTGACCATGCTGCCCGAAATGGCGATCCGCGCGGGCATTCTGAACGGCACGCGGATTGTCGCGCGCCCGCTGACCAGCGACCATGCGTTCCGCCAGATCGCGCTGGTGTGGCGGCGCAATTCACCGCGCAGCGAGGAATTTCATCTGCTCGCCGAGGAATTGCGCGCCGGCTGAGCGCGTTATTCCATGTGCTTGAGGCCGACGCGCAAGTAGTCCCAACCGGTAATCAGCGTCAGCGCGGCGGCGGTCCACAGCGTGGTCAGCCCGATCGTGTGTGGCACGTTCCACGCGAGCGCGCCCACCATCACGCTCCACCCGGGCAGCGCGCGGCCGAGAATCAGCGCGCCGAGCGCCACCATTTGCGCAGTGGTTTTCCATTTGGCGAGCTTCGATACCGGCACCGAGACTTGCAGCGAGCCCAGAAATTCGCGCAAGCCCGATACCGCGATCTCGCGCAGCAGAATCACCAGCCCGGCGATCACGTGGAGCGATCCGACATAAGGCCCGGTCAGCACGCCGCGCGCCGCGAGCACCAGGATAACGGCGGCGACCATGATCTTGTCGGCGATCGGGTCGAGAAAAATGCCCAATTTTGAGACGGTTCCCTGCGCGCGCGCGAGATAGCCGTCAAAGTAGTCGGTCACCCCCATCAGGCAATACATGGCAAAGCCCAGCGCATAGCCCGCCGCCCAGTCTGGCCACCACAGCAGACCGACGAGCAGCGGCACGGCAAAAATCCGCGACAGGGTGAGAATGTTGGGGAGCGTCAGCATGGCCTCCGGGCTTTATCGCTTCGCGGGCTGCGTGCAAACATCGCGCTTGCCCGCCCGGCGCTTGCCGCTAAGGGTGCACTCCGAAATGGGGATGCCATCCGGGGTTTGATGATAACCAACACCAATCTGATCCGCCAGCGCCGCTTTCTTCCGCTGTTTGTCACCCAGTTGCTGGGCGCGTTCAACGACAACCTGTTCAAGAATGCCATGCTGCTGTTCGTGGTCTACAGCGTCTACAATTCCGAGAGCAAAGAGGCACGGTTTTCCGCGATCGCATCGGGCTTGTTCATCCTGCCCTTCGTGCTGCTGTCGGCGCTGGCCGGGCAATTGGCCGATTTGCGCGACAAGGCGCGGATCATCCGCGTGGTCAAAGCCTGCGAAGTGGGCATCATGCTGGTCGGCGGCTGCGGACTGCTGCTCGCCTGGCAGAGGATCGCGGTCGAAACGCTGTCGATCCCGCTGATGCTGACGGCGCTATTCGCGATGGGCGTGCATTCCTCGTTCTTCGGCCCGATCAAATACGCGATCCTGCCGCAGCACTTGCATGCCGACGAAGTGCTGGCGGGCACCGGCCTCGTCGAAGCGGGGACCTATCTCGCCATTCTCGCCGGCACCGTGCTCGCAGGTTTCATCCCGGTCGAATGGGCCGCAGTGGTGGTGGTGGCAACCGCGCTGGTCGGGCTGGTTTCGGCGCAATATGTGCCGCCGGCGCCGTCGCAGATGACGCCCGAACCGATCGATTTCAACGTGTTCCGCTCGGCCGTCCACCTCGTGCGGATGACCATGCGCCACCCGCGCGTGTTTCTGGCGATTGCCGCGATCAGCGTGTTCTGGTCGGTCGGCGCGGTGCTGTTCATCCAGTTTCCCCCGCTCGCCAAAAACGTGCTTGGCGCGAGCAAAAGCGTGGCGAGCCTGTTTCTGGTGATGTTCTCGATCGGGGTCGCGCTCGGATCGGTGTCGATCAACCGGCTGCTGTGCGGCAAAGTCTCCGCCCGCTATGCCCCGCTCTCGGTGATCGTGATGGCAGGATTCATCATCGCGTTCGATGTGGTGTGCCGCCAGTGGCCGCCGCGCGGGCGCGACCATTTGCTCGATGTGTGGACGTTCGTGCACCAGCCGCTGGCGATCCCGCTGCTCGCCTCATTGCTCGGCATCGCGGTTGCAGGCGGCATGTTCGTGGTGCCGCTCTATGCGTTCCTGACCACGGTGGTCGACAAATCGGAAACCTCGCGCACGATCGCCGCCAACAACATCGTCAATTCGGCTTCGATGGTGGTCGGATCGCTGGTCGCGGTGGGGCTGAGCAGCGCAGGCGTGGCGATTGTCCACCAGCTGCTGCTGGGGGCCGGAATGTGTTCGATTTGCGCGATGATCGCTGCCCAGCTTTATCGCGACGAACAGGCGCATATCGGCGAGATCGAACACACCTTCTGAGGCGTCAGGCCATGAACGTCTGCAGCGCGATGAATGCCGCGCAATAGGCGAGCAGGAAGTCGCGCACATCTTGCGCGCTCAGGTGCTTCCAGTCGACCGGTGGCGAGCGCAGCCCGGCGCGGGTGATCGCCGCTTCGACTTCGGGTTCAAACTCCGGCAGCGGCGCTGCAAGCCGCGCGCGGACGCGCTCGGGCAGATTGCGGCGAAAACTGTGCGGCGTGGCCGGGCGGCCCGGCAGGACTTGGTCGGTGCTCATGCCGGCGTGTTTAAGACTTTGTTAACCGGATGAGTACCCCCCAGCCCGGTCCCATTGCAGGACGTTCGGAATGGGGACAGCGCTTCAGATCAAGCCGCCCGCCATGTCGAGGATCAGCGTCCATTCCTCCGGGCGCACCGCCGAGACCGACAGGCGCGACTGGCGCAGCAGGTCCATGTCTGCCAAGGCCGGAGTCGCCTTGATTGTCGCCAGCGTGACCGGTCGGGCAAGGCGCGCCAGCGGCTGCACTTTGACTGCGGCCCATTTGCCATCGGGATCGGACGGGTCGATCAGCCCCGGGACCGAGATGGTGATCACCGCGACAATTTCCTTGCCGATGTTCGAATGATAGAAAAAAGCCAGATCGCCCGCGCGCATCGTGCGCAGATTGCGCGCGGCGAGATGGTTGCGAACGCCGTCCCACGTCCCCTCGCCTTCGGCGATCAGATCGTCGTAGCTATAGGCATCGGGTTCGGACTTCATCAGCCAAAGCTGCTTGCCAGCGATGGCGGGATTGGCAATTGCGGTCATAAGCTTCCACTGCTCGATGCTGCCGGATGAACGGAATTTGCCGCATGTCGCCTGAAACGCCCGCCCTGCCAAGCCTTCGCGTCATTTCGCTGGCGGATGATCCGGCGCTGTTGCCCGCCAGCCTCGCCGACAGCTTTGGCCGCTATGGCTTTGCGCTGGTGGCCGACCACGGCATCGATCCCGATCTGATCGCGCGCGGCTGGGAATTGACGCGGGCATTGTTTGCTTTGCCCGAGGCGGAAAAGCGGCGCTGGCACCGCGAGGGCCAGGGCGGCGCGCGCGGCTATACCCCGTTCGGCACCGAAATCGCCAAAGGCGCCGAAGTCCACGATCTCAAGGAATTCTGGCATATTGGCCGCGATCTGCCGCCCGGGCATCCGCTGTCGGACAGCATGCCGCCCAATCTCTGGCCCGACCGGCCGGCACACTTTGCCGAGACCTTTCGCGCGCTCTATGCCGCTTTCGATACAGTCGGCGCGCGCATCCTGTCGTATCTGGCCGTGGCGCTCGATCTGCCCGCAGACTGGTTTGCGCCGGCAATTGCCGATGGCAATTCGGTGCTGCGGCTGTTGCACTATCCGCCGATCGCCGATGCCCCTCCGGGCGCGATCCGCGCCGGCGCGCACGAAGACATCAACCTGATCACGCTGCTGCTCGGCGCCGAAGAGGCCGGGCTCGAACTCCTGACGCGCGAC
>CAITOD010000422.1 GCA_903893935.1 uncultured Sphingomonadales bacterium | reverse complement strand
CGGCTGGCGCTGGCCTGCGCGGTGCTGCACCAGCCGCCGGTGCTGTTTCTCGACGAGCCGACATCGGGGGTCGATCCGCTGGTCCGGCGCGAATTCTGGACGCATATCAACGGCATGGTCGAAAAGGGGGTGACCGTGCTGGTCACCACGCACTTCATGGACGAAGCCGAATATTGCGACCGCGCCACGCTGATCTATCGCGCGCGACAGATCGCCACGGGCACGCCCGATGAACTGAAAGCGCTGGCTGGCAAAGCCGATGCGACGATGGAAGATGCTTTCATCGCGCTGATCGAAGCCTCCGACCATGAGCGCGAAGCGGCATGAGCGAAGCGTTCAAACCGCGCCGGTTTGCGGCCATGCTGGTCAAGGAAAGCCTGCAGATCGCGCGCGATCCCTCGACGTTCCTGATCGCGTTCGTGCTGCCGATCCTGCTGCTGTTCCTGTTCGGCTATGGGGTCAACCTCGATACCGCGCAAAGCCGCGTCGGCCTGGTGCTGACCGACAACAGCGAGGCGGCGCGCAGTCTTGCCGGCAGTTACCAGACCTCGCGCTATTTCGATGTGGTCGAAACCGGCGCGGTCAGCCAGTTGTCCGACGATCTGGTGGCGGGGCGGATTCGCGGGATCATTGTCATCCCCGACGGGTTCGGGCGCCAGGTCGCGCAAGGCGGCGGCGATATCCAGGTGCTGACCGACGGATCGAGCCCCAATTCGGCAAGCTTTGTCGGCGCCTATGCCGAAGGCGTGCGCGCCACCTGGGCGGCCGCGCGTGCCGCCGACCGGGGCGCGGCGATGGCGTCGCCGATCCAGACCGACGCGCAATACTGGTACAACCCCGAATTGACGAGCCGTTACAATCTCGTGCCCGGCTCGATCGCGGTGGTGATGACAATGGTCGGCACGTTGCTAACCGCACTGGTTATCGCGCGCGAATGGGAACGCGGCACGATGGAAGCGATCATGGCCACGCCCGTTGGCATGATCGAATTCATTGCCACCAAAGTTGCGCCCTATTTCCTGCTCGGGCTGGGCTCGATGACGCTGTGCACGGTGCTCGCGATCACGGTGTTCGGCGTGCCGCTTCGCGGCAGCGGGCTGGCGCTGTTCGTGATTGCCAGCGCCTTTCTGTTTCCCGCGCTGGGGCAGGGACTGCTTATTTCGGCGCTGACCAAGAACCAGTTCGTCGCCAGCCAGGTGGCGCTGCTCACGGCGTTTCTGCCGACTCTGCTTTTGTCGGGTTTTCTGTTTGAAATCAGTTCGATGCCAAAGCCGGTTCAGGCGATCACCTATCTCGTGCCGTCGCGCTATCTGATCCCGCAATTGCAGACCGTGTTTATCGCCGGCGACAACTGGAGCCTGTTTGCGCCCGATATCGCCGCCTTGCTCGGGTTTGGCACGCTGTTCTTCGCGCTGACCGTGCGCGCGACGCGGCGGAGGATCGCATGATCACCGCGCTGTTCGGGCCGCGGCTTGCCGCGATCATCATCAAGGAGCTGTGGGCGGTGCTGCGCGACCCGCGCGCGCGCGTCTCGCTGATCGTTCCGCCGCTGATCCAGCTGCTGGTGTTTGCCTATGCATCCACGATGGAAGTCAAGCATGTCACGATCGGCGTGCTCGATCGTGACGGTGGGCAGTGGAGCCACGAAGTGATCGCGCGGCTGGCGGGCAGTCCCAATGTCCAGCGCGTGGTGCGGCTTGAGTCCGATGCGGCGCTCGCGCGGGCGATCGACAGCCAGGACGTCATCGCCGCCTTGCGGTTCGATGCGCATTTTTCGGCCGATGTCAGCAGCGGGCGCGGCGGGGTGATCGGCGCGGTCTATGACGGGCGCAAATCGAACGCGGCGCAGATCGTCGGCGGTTATGTCGATCGCATTGTCGCGGGTGTGGCCGCCGACATCCACACCGCGGGGCCGGCACCGGCGCAGGGCAGTTCCACCGTCGCCTACTGGTTCAATCCCAATCTCGATTACATCTATTTCGCGATCCCGTCGCTGGTGGTGGTCATTTCGCTGGTTTCGGCCACCTCGGTGGTGTCGCAATCGGTGGCGCGCGAAAAGGAACTGGGGACTTACGACCAGCTGATGGTCTCGCCGTTTCGCGTATGGGAAATTCTCGCCGGCAAGATGGTCCCGCCGGTGCTGATCGGTGCCGCCAATGCAACGCTTTATCTGGTGGTCAATCCGTTCGTGTTCGGGGTGCCGTTTCACGGGTCGCTGCTGCTGTTTTATCCCTCGCTGCTGGTGTTTCTGCTCGCGATGACGGGGATCGGCATGCTCGTGTCGGTGGTCGCCAACACGCAGCAGCAGGCGTTTCTGGGCATGTTCGCGCTGACTGTGCCGGTGTTCCTGCTGTCGGGTTATGCCGCGCCGATCGACAACATGCCGCGTTTTTTGCAGATTCTCGCCGAAGCCAATCCCGCCAAGCATTTCCTGATCGTGACCGAAGGGCTGTTTCTCAAAGGCATGCCCGCCGCCGATGTCCTTGCCAACACCTGGCCGATGGTGGTGATCGCGACGGTTACGATCGGCGCCGCCTCTGCCCTGTTCCGTTCGCGCCTGGAGTGATCTGACATGCGCCGCCTTATCCTTGCGCCTTTGCCGTTGTTGCTTGCAGCCTGCACGGTCGGTCCTGACTATCACCGGCCCGCCGTGGCGGGCGCCACGGCGGGCTGGACTTCGGCCGCTGATGCCGGTGCGGTCGATCTGGCGCCGTGGGCGCGGCTGGGCGACCCGGTGCTGAGCGACCTGATCGCGCGGGCGCTCGCCGCCAACAGCGATATTGCCGAAGCCGAAGCGCGGCTGCGCGAAGCGCGCGCGCAACTGGGCGCAACGCGCGCCAATGGTCTGCCGCAAGCGACGCTCAGCGGATCGGCGCAGCAGACCCGCGCCAGCCTCAACGGTGAAGTCCCGCTCGGCAGCTTTCCAGGCTTTCAGCGCAATTTCGCGCTCTATAATGCGGGTTTCGACGCATCGTGGGAAATCGATCTGTGGGGCGGACAACGCCGCGCCGTGCAATCGGCCGAACAGCAGATCGCCGCTGCGCAGGCGCGCGCGGTCGATGTGCGGTTGCAGACAGTGGCCGAAGTCGTGCGCACTTATGCCCAGTTGCGCGGCAGCCAGATGATGCTCGGTGCGGCGCGCGGCGATGCCGAGGCGCAAGCCGAAACCGCGCGGATCATTCGCGATCGCCTGCAGGCGGGCGAGGCGCCGCGCGGCGATGAAACGCGCGCGCGCGAAGCCTCGCGCACCGCGCATGCGCCGATTGCCGGGCTCGAAGCCGATGCGCATGCCGCCGCTTACGCGCTGGCGACGCTCACCGGGCGGCCGCCCGAAGCGCTCGTCGCGCTGGTCGATGCGCCGGCTGGCTTGCCGTTGCTTCCGGCCAATCTTGCGGTGGGCGCGCGCGCCGACATGCTTCGCCGACGCCCCGTTGTGCGCGCGGCGGAGGCCGATCTCGCGGCCGCGACCGCCAATGTCGGCGTCGAAACCGCCAATCTCTATCCGCGGCTGACGCT
>CAITOD010000421.1 GCA_903893935.1 uncultured Sphingomonadales bacterium | reverse complement strand
TGGTGCTGCCGATTTCGATCGCCATCCTGATCGGGCTGTTTGCGATCCAGTCGCGCGGCACGGCGGCGGTGGGCAGCCTGTTCGGACCGGTCATGCTGGTCTATTTCGCGGTGATCGCAGTGCTGGGTATTGGCGGCATTATCCAGGCGCCCGAAATCCTGTGGGCGATCAACCCGCTCTATGGCGTGCGCTTTTTCATGCTCGATCCGGCGCTGGCGTTTCTGGCGCTCGGCTCGGTGGTGCTGGCGGTAACCGGGGCCGAAGCGCTCTATGCCGACATGGGGCATTTCGGGCGCAAGGCGATCATGATCGCGTGGATCTGGATGGCGTTTCCGTGCCTGCTGCTCAATTACCTCGGCCAGTCGGCGATGCTGTTGCGCAATCCCAAGCTGGTCGAAAACCCGTTCTTTCTGATGGCGCCCGAATGGGGCCGGCTGCCGCTGGTGATCCTCGCCACGCTCGCCACGATCATCGCCAGCCAGGCGGTGATCTCGGGCGCCTATTCGGTGTCGCAACAGGCGATCCAGCTGGGCTTTCTGCCGCGCATCCGCATCATGCACACGAGCGCGAAAGCCGCCGGGCAGATCTATGTGCCGCTGGTCAACTGGCTGCTGCTGGTCATGGTGCTGCTGCTGGTGCTCGGGTTCAAATCATCGAGCAATCTCGCTTCGGCGTATGGCATTGCAGTCACCGGCACGATGTTCATCACCGCCTGCATGCTGGGCATCCTGACGTTTGCGGTGTGGAGATGGCATCCGCTGCCCGCTGCGCTGATGACCGGGGCGTTCCTCATGGTCGATGGCGCCTATTTCGCCTCGAACCTGACCAAGATCCCCGATGGCGGCTGGTTTCCGCTGCTGGTCGCGGCCGTGGTGTTCGTGGTGCTGACCACCTGGGCGAGCGGACGGCGCATCCTGCGCGAGCGGCTGGCCGAAGACTCGATGCCGTTCGACTTGTTCCTCAATTCGGTGTGCGACAAAGTGCGCCGCGTGCCGGGCACCGCGGTGTTCCTCGCCTCGACCGCCGAAGGCATTCCGCCCGCACTGCTTCACAATCTGAAGCACAACCATATTCTGCACGAACGCGTGGTGATCCTGACCGTGGTGACCGAAGGCGTACCGCATGTGCCCGATGCGGCGCGGCGCGCGGTCGACAGCGTGGGCCACGGGTTCTACCGCATGGTGATCCACATCGGTTTTATGGACGAAGCCAATGTGCCCGCCGAACTCGCCGCCGAAACGCGCGCGGGCGGGCCGTTCAAGCCGATGGACACCAGCTATTTCCTTGCGCGGCAGACGCTGATCGCGGCCAAGCACCCGGGCATGGCGGTGTGGCGCGAAAAACTGTTCGCCTGGATGATCCGCAATGCCGAAAGCGCGATGCAGTTCTTCCGCCTGCCGACCAACCGCGTGATCGAACTCGGCAGCCAGCTCGAGCTCTGACCGATGAAACTCGCCGGCCTTCGCGTGCTCGATCTGACGAGCTTTATCCCCGGGCCGTACCTGACAATGGCGCTCGCCGACCATGGCGCCGAAGTGATCAAGATCGAAGCACCAGGCGGCGATCACACGCGCCATATCGGGCTCAGGGACGGCGAACACACCGTCTATTTCCGCAATTTCAACCGCGGCAAGCGCAGCGTGGTGCTCGACCTGAAACAGGCGGACGACCATGCCGCATTCCTGCGCCTCGCCGACAGCGCTGATGTCGTGGTCGAATCGAGCCGCCCCGGGGTCGCCCGGCGGCTGGTGATCGATTACGACACTCTGGCGGCGCGCAACCCGCGGCTGATCTATTGCGCGATCAGCGCGTTTGGGCAGGACGGACCGCGCAGCAAGCGCGCCGCGCACGATCTGGCGCTCGAAGCGCTCACCGGCGTGCTCGCCGCCAATTGCGGCGCCGACGGGCAACCGGCGATGCCCGCGCTGCCGCTGTCCGACTATCTTTCGGCGCTGCAAGGGCTGTCGGCAGTGCTGATGGCGCTCTATGCGCGCGAACGCAGCGGGCGCGGCGATTTCATCGACATCGCGATGCACGAAGCGCTGCTTTCGGCGACTGCCAATGTAATGGGCCCGACGATGGCCGAAGGCCGCCAGCCGGTGGTGGCGCACGAACGCACCACCGGCGGTGGCGCATTCTACCGCTGGTATGCCTGCGCCGACGGCCGGCTCGCGCTCGCGGGGCAGGAACCCAAATTCATCGCCGCGCTGCTGGGTGAACTGGGTCGCGGCGATCTGGCTGCGCTGTGCCGCGAGCCGGGGCCGCACCAGCAGCCGGTCGTCGTGCTGCTGAGCGCGTTTTTCGCCGGGCAGACACTGGCCGAAGCCGGCGCACTGCTCGATCGGCTCGATGTGTGCTGGGGCCGCGTCAACACTTATCCCGAAGCGCTCGCCGACGAACAGATCGCCGCGCGCGGCTATCTGCTGACCGACGCACATGGGCGTCGCCATCTCGGCCCGCCGATCCGTTTTCGCGACGAGCCGGCGCAGCCGAAGCTCGATGCCCCCGCACTGGGTGGGGATCAGGAACTGGTGTCCATCAGCACCACATGATCGGCCAGCCGCGCGACCTGGTCGGCGTGGTGGCTGACCAGGATCATCGGCAGCGCGAATTCGGCGCGGATGCGTTCGATCACCGCCATGATCCCTTCGCGCAAGGCGCCGTCGAGCGCGGCCAGGGGCTCGTCGAGCAGGAGAAAGCGCGGACCCGCCAGCAGGGCGCGGCCGATCGCCACGCGCTGCGCTTCGCCGCCCGACAGCGTCGCGGGACGGCGGGCCAGCAAGTCCTCGATCCCCAGCAGGCGCACCGTTTCGGCAAACCCGACAATCTGCCGCGCGCGCGGCGCACGTCGTTCGCCATAGTGCAAATTGGCGGCCACTGTCAGATGCGGAAACAGCCGCAAGTCCTGAAACACCAACCCGCAGGCGCGCGCTTCGGGCGGCACCGATACATTCTGCGCCGCATCGAACAAAGTGACCCCGTCCACCACGACATGGCCCGATTGCGGGCGCAGCAGCCCGGCCACTGCGGCGAGCACGCTCGATTTGCCGACGCCCGACGGGCCGCACAGCGCGGTGATGCCGGCGCCTGTCGCAAAGGTCAGCGCGATCCGGCGCTCGCCGCGCACCAGATCAAGCGCGATATCAAACGCCATGCGCGCTGCCCGGCTTGCTGGTTCGGCGCATCAGCCATTCCGATACCACCAGGGCGCCAAGCGACAGCAGCACCGACACCAGCGCCAGCCGCCATACCGTGCTTTCCTGCCCCGGCTCCTGCAAGGCGGCATAAATGGCGAGCGGCAGCGTTGCGGTTTCGCCCGGCACGTTCGACACAAAGGTGATCGTCGCCCCGAATTCGCCCAGCGATCGCGCAAACCCCAGCACCAGCGCGGCAAGCACGCCCGGGCGCGCGAGCGGCAGTGTAACCGTCACAAAACGGTCGATCGGCCCTGCCCCCAGCGTGCGGGCCGCCGCTTCGAGCCGGGGGTCGATCGCTTCAAGCGACAGCCGGATCGCGCGCACCATCAGCGGCAGCGCCATCACCGCCGCCGCGAGTGCTGCCCCGGTCCAGCGAAACAGCAAAGTGATCCCGAGCCAGCGCTGCAAGATCGCACCCACGGGCCCTGCCGGCGCGAACGCGATCAGCAGGAGCCAGCCGATCACCACCGGCGGCAGCACCAGCGGCAGATGCACCACGGCATCGAGCAGGATCATGCCCGCAAACCGTCCGCGCGCCAGAACATACGCCAGCGCAAACGCCACAGGCAGCGCGGCGAACATCGCCACCGCACCGACTTTGAGCGACAGCCCGACAATCGCCCATTCCGGAGCGGTGAGCATCAGGGCGCGATGAACCCGTAGTGACGAAAGATCGCCTTGCCTTCACCCGACAGCAGGAAGCGCCGGAAGCCTTCGGCATCGGGATGGGTTGAAGCCTTGAGACGCGCCACCGGATACGTAATCGGCTTGTGGCTGCCCGGCGGAAACACCCCGACCATGCGCACCGCCGGTTCGGCCAGCGCATCGGTCGCATAGACAATCCCGAGCGGGGCCGCGCCATGGGCGACCAGCCCGAGCGCGGCGCGCACGTTTTCGGCGCGCGCAATCTGGCCCGACACCGCATCCCACACGCCAAAATGCACCAGCGCCTCGCGCCCGTAGCGTCCGGCGGGCACCGCGTCGGGGTCGGCCATCGCCAGCTTGCCCCCGCCCAGCGCCTGCTCCAGCGGGAAGCCCGGCGCGGGGCGCAATTGCAGTTTGCTGCCCGCCGGAGCTACCAGCACCAGCGCGCCGACCAGAAAGGATTTTCGCGATTCGGGCACGATCAGCCCGGCTTTGGCCAATGTGTCCATCCAGTCTTCATCGGCCGAAACGAACACGTCCGCCGCGCCCCCGGCCTGGATCTGGCGCGCGAGCGCCGAAGACGCCGCGAACGACAGCACCGGCCGCGGATGATGGTGCGCTGCCCAGGCATCGGCGGCGGCGTTCATCGATTCCTGCAAGCTGGCCGCAGCCAGCACCAGCGGCCCGCGCGGCTCGGCATGCACCGGCGTGGCCAGAACAGCGAGCCCGGCAAGCACGGCAAAGGCGGCGCGGCGAACAGTGTGAAAAAGACCCATAAGCAGAGCTATAGAGCACGCCGCAGCGGTCGCAAAGCCCGCGCGCCATTGCGCTTTGACGGCAAACGTGAAAAGGCGCGACCGTCGCTCCGTCCGGCGATCGCCCTAGGACCACTCCCGATGATTGCCCGCTTGCTGATTTTGGGTCTCGCTGCGGTTGCCGCCACGTTTTCCTCGCCCGCGCTGGCGCAGGACGATCTCGCGCATGCGATCTGGTCCGAAGCGCCTGATGTGGCCCCGGTCGGCAAGCAGGATCGCGTCTATGGCAAGCCCGATGCACGGTTCAGCCTGATCATCTGGCTCGATCCTGAATGCCCATATTGCAAGCTGCTGGGCGAACAGCCGCAGCACGTGGTCGATGATTCGCACGGCACGGTCAATCTGGCGATCCGGCTCTACCCGCTGCCGTTCCACGGCCCCAATGCGCTGGTCGCTTCGACCACGGCCTTGTGCGTCGCCGATCAGGCCGGGCCGCAAGGCTATTACCGCTTCCTCACCGCGTGGATGGCGCGCACCGGCAGCAATGGCCGCGGCATCGACAACGGCACAGATGCGGCCAAAGGCGATCCGGTCGCCGATCTCGCCGCGGCTTCGGGCGCGCGCAATCGCGATGCGCTGGCCGGGTGCACCACGTCGAACTCCACCAATGCGCGGCTGTCGATCGACATCAAGCTGGCCGATCACGCGCACATCGAGGGTACCCCCGCAATCGCCTTGCGCGACAATCGCGGCGGCCACACGATCATGACCGCCGGTGCGATCAACGAAGACGATATGCACAATGCCGTACGCGGGCTGGGCAGGATCGATGATGGCAAAGGCAAGGACGAAGCCCCTTCAGGCAACGCCGACGGTGCAACACACTAGCCATCGCACACTCGCCGGCGTGCTGCTGGCGACGATGCTGGCGGGTGCAGCACCACCGCCGATCGATGGCGACAATCCCGTTGCGTCGCCAGGCTTCGACACTGGCCCCGCGCCGGTGTTCGCACAGCCCAGGCACGATCCGCCGCTCGACCCGGTGATCGCGCAACTGGTGGTCGAACGGCTGATCCGGCTCCGCTTGCTCGACACCCCCGCCGAGGCGCAAGATGCCGCCAGGACGGCCGCAGCAATCCGCGGCTTTCAATCGGGCCTCGGGCTCAAACCGACCGGCGTGCTCGACCGCAAGACGCTGGCGCTGCTCGCTTTATAGCAAGTTTTTGAGATAGTGGCCGGTGTGGCTGGCGGGGTTCGCGGCGATCGCTTCGGGCGTGCCTTCGGCGACCACCATGCCGCCGCGAATGCCGCCTTCGGGGCCCATGTCGATGATCCAGTCAGCGGTCTTGATCACATCGAGATTGTGTTCGATCACCACCACCGAATTGCCCTGTTCGACCAGCCGGTGGAGCACTTCGAGCAATTTGCGCACGTCTTCGAAATGCAGCCCGGTGGTCGGCTCGTCGAGGATATAAAGCGTTTGCCCGGTCGAACGCCGCGCCAGTTCCTTGGCCAGCTTGACCCGCTGCGCTTCGCCGCCCGACAGCGTGGTCGCCTGCTGGCCGACTTTGACATAGCCCCGCCCCCCAGTTCCTGCAATTCCGATCACTGCCGAACCGGACGCGGCGGTCGGCTGATAATCATTGTTGCTGGTGTTGACAAGTCCCTGGGTATTCGCAAAAGACGCCACGGCAACCTGTCCAAGTATAAGATTTTTGCCGCTGGAGAAAGTTCCCTGGATCGTTCCATCCTTGTTCACAGAGTAGCTTGAAAGCGTGCCGCTCGCGAGGCCATCCGTACTTGTAGCGCTGGTCGCGCTTGCCAGGGACGTTTGGGTGATCGTAGGGCTGGCAACTGTCCCAAAAGGCATGGAAACCGACATCGAGGTGGCGCCATCGGAAAGGTTGGAGATGCTGATGGGAACAATATTGGACGTCGAGGATAACACGCCCGATGTGTCGAAATT
>CAITOD010000420.1 GCA_903893935.1 uncultured Sphingomonadales bacterium | reverse complement strand
TTGGTCATCGTTTCGGTGGTGGTGAAGGTTTTCGAAGCGACTGCGATCATCGTCGTCGCCGGATCGCACGCCTTGAACGCGGCTTCCAGTGCGCAGCCATCGATGTTCGACACGACATGCACCGCGACGCGCGCGCCGTCGCGGGTCAGCGCGTCGATCGCCAGCGCCGGGCCCAATGCCGATCCACCGATGCCGATATGGATCAGCGAGCGCACGTCACCGAGCATGCCTTCGTGGATCGCCTCGACCAGCGCTTCCATCCGCGCATGCAGCGCCTCGGCCTCGACCACGCTGGCGGGTGCGCCCTGCCCGCGCTGCGCGGTGTGTTCGGCGGCGCGGCCTTCGGTGTTGTTGATTGCTTCGCCGTCGAACAGCTGGTGGCGCTTGTCGGCAAAACCCTGCGCCTCGGCAATCCGTGCCAGAATGGCTTCGGCGGCCGGGTGCAGATGCGTCTTGGACCAGTCGAAGCGAATCGCCCCGCCTGGCAGATCGAGCGTAGAAGCATAGCGGTCGAGCCGGTCGGGCGCTTCGAACAGCGCGCTGAGCGCCGGAAAACCGACGCCCTCAAGCTCGTTCCACAGCGCCGCAAGGGTATCGGTCATCAGTCACTCCAGGTTCGCCGGGGGTCTGTGCGCCCCTTGTGCCCGCTCGCGGCAATTCCGCCAAGCGCCGGCAAACATCGACCAACGCCGTGCGCATTGCTATGCGCGCCCGGTTCGGCCGGTTATAGGCCGGCAATAATCCCGCTTGACGCAAGGCTGCCCGCCCAACATGACCGCGACGATGAACGATACGCCCGAACCGAACCCGAGCACCAGCGCAGCCAAAAAGGGCGATGCCGCCGCCGAGATCGCCGCCCGCATCAAGCGCGGTGAAAAACCCGGCAAAGTCAAGGAAGAGGAAAATTTCCTGCTCTTCCTCGTCAAGCTGGTTCTGATCGTCGGGATTTTCCGCAGCCTGATCTTTTCGCCGTTCAACATCCCGTCGGAATCGATGCTGCCCCGGCTCGAAAACGGCGACTATCTGCTCGCGGCAAAATGGCCATATGGTTTCACCAAATATTCGATGCCGTTCAGCCTGCCGCTGATTCCCGGGCGCATTTTTGCGGGCCAGCCGCAGCGCGGCGATGTGGTGATTTTCAAGGCGCCTCCCGGCAACGATGTCGATTATATCAAGCGCGTGATCGGCCTGCCCGGCGATACCGTGCAGATGAAGGGCGGCGTGCTGTTCCTTAATGGCCAACCGGTGCCCAAAGTGCGGCAGGGCGATTTCGTCATCCGCGTGTCGCCCAACACCAATTGTGTCTCGCCCGAATTCGAAGCGGTGGAAAAGGACGGCGCGCAATCGTGCCACTATCCGCAATACCGTGAAACGCTGCCGGGCGGCAAAAGCTACAACGTGCTCGATCTCGGCTATCGCCCGCAGGATGACACGCCGCCGGTTACCATTCCCGCCGACCGGCTGTTTCTGATGGGCGACAACCGCGACAATTCGATGGACAGCCGCTTTCCGGCCGTGGAAGGCGGCGGGATCGGGCTGGTGCCGCAGGAAAACCTCGTTGGCCGCGCCACGATCGTGATGTGGTCGACCGACGGCGGCGCCAACTGGTTCCTGCCCTGGACCTGGTTTACCGCGGCACGCTGGGATCGCATCGGGGGCACGTTCTGACCAGTCGGCTGGACCTTGCCACCCAGGGCTTTCTGAGCGCGCTCACCGGGCACAAACCGGCCCGTGAAGATATTTGGCACGAAGCACTGACACATGGTTCGATGGGCGAGGCGCGCGATTACCAGCGGCTCGAATTCCTCGGCGACCGTGTGCTCGGGCTGGCAATTGCCGATCTGCTCTATGCTGAAGCGGGTGCGAGCGAAGGCAAGCTGTCGCAACGCCTGAACGTGCTGGTCAGCCGCGAGACTTGCGCCGATCTCGCGCGCAAGCTGGGGCTTGCCGCACATATCCGACTGGGCAAACAGGCGCGCGACGATGGCGGGGCCGATAGCGACAACATTCTGGGCGATGTGATGGAAGCGCTGATCGGCGCGCTCTACGTCGAACACGGGTTCGACGTCGCGCGCGATTTCGTGCACCGCACCTGGGCGGCCACGGTTGCAGCGGGCGCAGGCCAGCGCAAACATCCCAAGGCGGCGCTGCAGGAATGGGCGGCGGGCAACCGGCGCAAGCCCCCGGTCTATACGATCGTGGCGCGCGAAGGACCCGATCATGCGGCCACGTTCACGGTTTCGGTCGCGGTCAACGGTGTGGGCGAGGCAATCGCGCGCGGCACCAGCAAGCAGGACGCCGAAACCGCAGCTGCCCGCGAATTCATGCAGAATTTTGGATAACACTCCCCAATGAATGACGAGACTTCACCTGCCGCCCCGCCCCCGCATTGCGGCCTTGTCGCGGTGATCGGCGCACCCAATGCGGGCAAATCGACGCTGGTCAACGCGCTGGTCGGGCAAAAAGTGGCGATCGTGTCGAACAAGGCGCAGACCACCCGCGCGCGGCTGATGGGCATTGCGCTCGAAGGGCCGGCGCAGATCATGCTGGTCGACACCCCCGGCCTGTTCGAACCGCGGCGGCGGCTGGACCGTGCGATGGTCCACGCCGCCTGGGAAGGCGCGCAGGAGGCCGATGCGATCGTGCTGGTGGTCGATGCGCGCAAGAAACGCCGCGACTATCTCGAACCGATCCTGGCCTCGCTTGCCACGCGCCGCGAACGCCGCATCCTGGTGCTCAACAAAGTCGATGCGACCCCCAAAGAGCCGCTGCTGATCGCGGCGGAAGAGCTGAGTGCCGCGGGCGGGTTCGATGAAGTGTTCTTTGTCTCGGCGCTGACCGGCGACGGGGTTGCCGAACTGAAAACGCGGCTTGGTGCGCTGATGCCGGCGGGGCCGTGGCACTATCCCGAAGACCAGGTTTCCGATGCTTCCGAACGCCTGCTTGCGACCGAAATCACGCGCGAACAGCTCTATCGCCAGCTGCACGACGAATTGCCCTATGACAGCGCGGTGCGGCCCGAAAGCTACCAGACGCGCCCCGACGGATCGGTCGAGATCCACCAGCAGATCGTGATCGCGCGCGACAGCCAGCGTCCGATCGTGCTGGGCAAAGGCGGCGCGCGGCTGAAGGCGATCGGCGAAGCGGCGCGCCACGAACTGGCAGCGCTGCTCGGCCAGCGTGTCCACTTGTTCCTCCATGTCAAAGTCGAGGAACACTGGGCCGAGAGCCGCGAACTCTACGACGAGATCGGTCTCGACTGGGTGCCTTGAAAGCGCTTGACAGTGCGCACGGCGGCTGGCTGATCAAACCGCTGCCGGGAAGCAAGTGACCTGTGCAACACTGCCGAATTTTCGTTCAATTCTGACCATCATGTTCATGCCCGGTTTATGATTGGTTCGCTCAACGGGTGTCGGAGCGAATGACCGGTCCGGGGCGTTATCGACCGGCCTTGAGTATCTGGAGTTGACGCATGCAAGACCTCGCGGGCGCGACATTTGTACCGGCGGCATCCGGGCTGCCGACACGCCTGCGCATCGGTTCGATCGACATTTCGGGCCCCTGGCTGACGTTCCTGCAATTCGCCGCGATCACGCTGGTGTTTCGGCTGATCATGTTCGGCAACCCGGTCGTCCACGTCGACGAGCAGTTCTATCTGCTGATGGCCGATCGCTGGAACCAGGGCGCGCTGCCGTTTGTCGATCTTTGGGATCGCAAGCCGATCGGGCTGTTCCTGCTCTATCGGCTGTTCCTGATGGTGCCGGGCGATCCGGTGCTGGTCTATCAGCTGTTCGGGGTGATGGCGACTGCAGCCACCGCGATGCTGGTGCAGCGCATGGCGCGCGAGATCGCGCGGCCCTCCTCGGCGTGGCTCGCCGGTGTTGTCTATACGTTTGCCATGCCCGGGTTTTCCTGTGCCTTCGGGCAAGCCCCGGTGTTCTACAACCTGTTGATGGCGCTGGCCGCGTTGCAACTGGTCGAAGTGTGGAAGCGGCCCGAAGCGCCCGATCTGATCGGGCGCGGCATCGGCGTCATGGCGCTGGTGGGTGTGGCGCTGCAGATCAAATATTCGGTGCTGTTCGAAGGCGTGGCGTTCGGGCTGCTGCTACTGGCACGCGGCTGGGCCGATGTGTGGTCGTGGCGCAGGCTGGCGGTCGCCGGTTGCGTGTGGGCTTCGGTCGCGCTCGCGCCGACGCTGATGGCTTATGCCTGGTTCCAGTCGATGGGCCATGGGCACGATTTCCTTCAGGCCAATTTCATCTCGATCCTGCAGCGCCTGCCCGATGGCAATGCCTCGTGGCTGCGGCTGGCGGCGCAACTGGTTGCGCTCACCCCGTTCTGGCTGGCGGTGCTGGTCGCACCGCGCATGCTGCCAATGCCCCGCCCGCGGCACCCGGCGGTGCCGGCAGTGCTGCGTGCATGGGCGGTCGCGGCGGTGGTCGGGTATCTGGTGTTCGGCACCTGGTACGACCACTATGTCGCCCCGATGCTGCCGCCGCTTGCCGTGCTGTCGGCGCCGGTGCTGGCGCGATCGATCCCCGCCGAAAAATGGTTCGGCCGGTTCGTGCTGGTAACCAGCGCGCTCGGCGGGCTCGCGGTGATGGGCATCCAGTTCAAGAACCACGGCACCGCAGCACAATTCGACGACATGACCCAGCTGATCCGGCGCGAAATGCACGGCGGGTGCTTTTACCAGTTCGATGGCGAACCCGGGCTCTATCGCACGGTCGATGCCTGCATCCCGACGCGCTATGCCTTCGCCGCGCATCTCAACACCTGGACCGAGGCCCCGGCGATCGGCGTCAATCCGGGGCGCGAAGTGGCGCGGATCATGATGACTCACCCCGATGTCGTGCTGGTGGGCGAATGGAAGGCAATCTATCTGCCCAACCATGTCGCGCGCGCGGTGCTGCTCGATTTTCTGGCGCGCGACTACGAACGGTACAGCGGCTTCGTGCTCGGCACACACCGGTTTGGACTGTACCGGCTCAAACGTCACGCCTGACCGTTCGAGCCGGCAGGCTGCCTATTCCGCTGCGGCCTT
>CAITOD010000419.1 GCA_903893935.1 uncultured Sphingomonadales bacterium | reverse complement strand
GCGATCACATCGGCTTCGCGCAAGGCGCGCAAAGCTGCGGTCACCATCAATTGCCCGGCCATTTCGAGAATGCGTTCGCGCAGCCGCGCCTTGCGCCTTTGCCAGGCTTCGCCGCCCAGCCGGTCGAGCGCAACGCCGTCGTTCTCGCTGCCATAGCGCGACAGCACGTCGAGATTTTCGACCGGAATATACAGCTTGTCGCCGCCCGCATACGTCAGTTGCACGCAGTCGTGCGGGCTGTCGCCGACGCGGATCGGCTCGAGCCCTTCGTAGCGGCCGATGCCGTGCTCCATATGCACGACCAGATCGCCCGGGCTCAATGCTGCCAGTTCGGCGAGGAACGCGTCGGCGTCCTTGCGCTTGCGTTTGCGGCGCACCAGCCGGTCGCCGAGAATGTCCTGCTCGGTCAGAACTTCGAGCGTTTCGCCGGCAAAGCCATGATCGAGCGGCAGCACCACTGCGGCGATCTTGCCGCTGGCCGCGATCCCCAGCGCCTCCTGCCAGGTTTCGGCCATGACCGGCTGGCTCTTGCCGGCATCGCCGATCAGGCCGGCGAGGCGCGCACGCGATCCTTGCGAATAGGCCGCGAGCACCGGCCTGATCCCGCGCGTGGCGAGTGCGGCGAGGTGTCTTGCGGCCACTTCGTAAATATTGCCGCCGCTCGCGCGGTCGGGGGCAAAATCGCGCGCGCTGGCAAAGCCGAAATCGAGCGTGCGCGGCGATTCGGGTTCGGCAAAGATCGACATGCGATGCACCGGCCAGGCGGCGATCGCGCGTTCGAATTCGGCCGTATCGAGATAGAGCGCACCGGCATCGAGCGGGCGGTATTGGCCGGGCCTGGCGCGCGCGGATTCGACGCGCGCTTCGTGATAATCGGCAATGTCCGACAGCCGCGTTTCGGCGGCTTTGGCCGCACCCTGGTCGAGCAGCACCAGATCGTCTTCGCCGAGATGGTCGAACAGCGTGACCAGCCGGTCTTCGAACAGCGGCAGCCAGTGTTCCATCCCGGCCAGCCGCCGGCCTTCGCTGATTGCCTGATAGAGCGGATCGCCGGTGGCATTGGCGCCGAACAGCTCGCGATAGCGGCCGCGGAAGCGCTTGATGCTGGCTTCGTCGAGCAGCGCTTCGCTTGCCGGCAGCAGCAAGTGGCTGTCGACCGGCTGCACCGAGCGTTGCGTGTTGGGGTCGAACAGGCGCAGCGTTTCGAGCTCGTCGCCGAAGAAATCGAGCCGCAAGCCGTGTTCGAGCCCGCTCGGGTAGAGATCGAACACACTGCCGCGCACGGCATATTCGCCCGCGTCGACCACTGTGTCGGTGCGCGCATAGCCAAGCCGCTGGAGCAGCGCGATCAGGCTGTCGCGGTTGATTTCCATGCCGGGCTTGAGCACGCGGGTGGATTCGCGGATACGGAACGGGGTCAGCGCGCGTTGCAGCACGGCGGCAACCGTCGTCACCAGCAATTGCGGCTGGCTGCGCGCGACTTGCAGGCGGGCCAACGCCGCGAGCCGCCGCGCGCTGACCGTCATGGCGGGCGAAGCGCGATCGAACGGCAGGCAATCCCAGCCGGGAAATTCGACAATATCGAGCTCGGGCGCGAAAAACGCGGCCGTATCGACCACCGCGCGCATCGCCGCATCGTCGGCAGCGATGAACACCGCGCGGCCTTTGCTGGCGCGCGCCAGATCGGCGAGCACCAGCGGCTGGCTGCCGCGCGCAAGCGAAGACAGGGTAAGCGGCGCAGTGGCCGAGAGGATTCGGGAAATATCGGGCATTGGCAGCGGCGCGTAACGCTTTAGCGCGGAATGTCCACGTAATCGAGCCGCGCCATCGCCTCCATCAGCGGCCCGGCATAGGCGGCCGGGACCGGCGCGGTGCCGAGCGCCCAGGCCATG
>CAITOD010000418.1 GCA_903893935.1 uncultured Sphingomonadales bacterium | reverse complement strand
TCATCACCCCGGGCTTGACCCGGGGTCCCGTTTGTTTCGGATCAACGCGCGGCGAAAAGAACAGCGGGACCCCGGGTCAAGCGCGGGGTGACGCGGGAAGATGCGTGGATACGCGATCCATCCGCCGCCCCAGCCGCACGGCCAGCCACACAAGTGCCGGCACCATCACGGTCGACAGCACCAGCTTGGCCACGATCTGGCTGCCCATCATCTGGCCCAGCGGCAAAGGCTGGCCATCGCCGCCCGCCACCCCCCAGAACGACAGCGTGATAAAGATCACCGTATCGACCACCTGGCTGAGCATGCTGGCGACCCACGCGCGCACCAGCAGCGTGCGGCCCATGCCTTGCCCGGCAAGCCGCGCAAACACCGCCACGTTGAGCAGTTGCGACAGGCCATACGAACACAGCCCGGCAAATTGCATCCGCGCGCCCTGCCCCAGGATCAGCGCAAACGCCGCCTGGTTGCCCCAGATCGGCGCGGGCGGGACCCAGTCGATCACCACGCGGATCAGCACCATCGACAGGATCAGCGGCGCAAAGCCGAATTTGACCAGCTGCCGCGCCACAGGCGCCCCGTGCAATTCGCTGACTGTGCTCGACAGCACGATCAGCAGCAGAAACGCAAAAATGCCGCTTTCCACGGTCATCCGCCCGATCAGCGGCCAGGTGCCAACATCGGCGAGCTTTGCCCCGATCACGCCCGCAAGCACGGCCATGCCGCCATAGACCAGCGCGCAGAGCAACAACGAAGGCGGAACGGCGAGCGGCGCAGCGGTTTTGTCCATCGCGGTGCGATAGCGGATTTTGACCGCGTGCCAAATTGGCTTTACCTCTTGCGGGTCATTCCCCGGTTTCGAAAGCGCGCGCCCGCCCCATGCATGTCCTGTCCAGTCTTGCCGGAATGCTGCTGATCCTGGCGCTTGCCGTGGTGCTGTCGCACAACCGGCGCGCGATTTCGCCGCGCGTGGTCGTGCCCGCATTTGCCTTGCAGGCGGGGTTTGCAGCGCTGGTGCTGCGCTTTCCACCGGGCAAATATGCGCTCGAAGGGGCAGCCCACGGGGTCGAAAGCCTGCTTGGCTATGCGCGTGCCGGGGTGACCTTCCTGTTCGGCCCGCTGGCGGCGCCCGAAGTGGGCGGGCACAGCTTCGTGATATCCGCGCTGCCGACGCTCGTGTTCTTGGCCGCGCTGATTTCGATCCTTGATGATCTCGGCGTGATGCAACTGGTGATCCGCTGGATCGGCGGCGCGCTCGAAATGATCACCGGGATCAGCCGGGTCGAGGCGCTGTGCGCGGCGGCCAATATCTTTGTCGGGCAAAGCGAATCGCCGCTGGTGATCCGGCCCTATCTGGCAGCACTTCGCCCGGCGCAGTTGTTTACGGTGATGACAGTGGGCATGGCCGGCGTCGCGGGCACGATCCTGGCGGCCTATGCGGCAATGGGCATCCGCATCGATTATCTGGTTGCCGCCGCGTTCATGTCGGCGCCCGGCGGTGTGCTGATGGCCAAGCTGATCTATCCCGACGAGCCGCCCGCCCCGCCCCCGCTCGCCGACAATGCGCCGCTGCCCGATCCGCACGAACCCGTGCCCGCCGATCCCGGCGAGGAACGCCCCGCCAATCTGATCATGGCCGCCGCACAAGGCGCGCAGACCGGGGTGAAACTGGCCGTCGCGGTGGGCGCGATGGTGCTGGCATTCGTCGCACTGGTGGCGCTCGCCAACGGGCTGTTCGGCTGGCTGGCCGGGCTGCTCGGCTTTCCCGGGCTCGCCTTGCAGCAAGTGATCGGCGCGGTGTTTGCCCCGGTGTTCCGCCTGCTCGGCGCGCCCGACTGGCGCGAGGCGCAAATTGCCGGTGGAATGTTCGGGACCAAGATCGTGCTCAACGAATTCGTCGCGTTCATCGATCTGGGCAATGCCAAGGCGCTGAGCGCGCAGACCGTGGCGATTGTGACGTTTGCGCTGTGCGGCTTTGCCAATTTCAGCTCGATCGCGATCCAGATGGCGGTCGCGGGCGGGCTCGCGCCCAACCAGCGCCCGATGATCGCACGGCTTGGGCTGCGCGCGCTGCTCGCGGGCGCGCTGAGCAATCTGATGAGTGCTGCGCTCGCCGGCCTGTTCTTGAGTGTCTAGAGCGTCCTGCGATAAATCTGTAACACCGTGATTGCTCTGGAAAGCCCCGTTGGGAGAAGCAGCACGCAGCGCGGGCAGGGGCACCCCAAAACGTCATCCTTTTTGGGGACCCCGCTGGGTGCCCCGTGCATGTGCTGCGACGCTGCCAC
>CAITOD010000417.1 GCA_903893935.1 uncultured Sphingomonadales bacterium | reverse complement strand
GCGCCGATCATGAATTCGCCGTCTTTGCAGCGATAGACATTGGAGGGCGCGATGCCCTTGAGGATCGAGCCCGAGCGTTCGCGGATCACACCCGACCGGTCGTATTCGGTCACGAGCCCTTCCATCAATTGCAGCACGCTTTCATAAAGCGCGGCATCGATCACCTGGCCGCGCCCGGTCTGATTGCGCGCATGGAGTGCTGCGAGCACGCCCATGCAGCCATACGTCGCGGTCAACGTATCGCCGATCGAAACGCCCATGCGGCTGGGCGGGCGATCGGGCTCGCCGACAATATAGCGCCAGCCGCCCATCGCCTCGCCAATCCCGCCAAAGCCCGCGCGTTCGGCATATGGCCCGGTCTGGCCATAGCCGGACATCCGCGCGATGATCAGCCCGGGTTGTTCGGCGAGCAGCCGGTCGGGAGCGAGTCCCCATTTTTCCATCGTGCCCGGCTTGAAGTTCTCGATCAGCACGTCGGCACTGGCGATCAGCCGGCGGACCAGTGCCTGGCCTTGCGGCAGGCGCAGATTGGCGCTGACCGAGCGCTTGTTGCGCGCGATCACTTCCCAGTGGACTTTGTCGTGACCCTGGCCCCATTCGCGCATCGGATCGCCGGTGACCGGGGGTTCGACTTTGATCACATCGGCGCCCATGTCGCCGAGCAATTGCCCGCAGAACGGCCCGGCGAGCAGCTGGCCCAGTTCGACGACGCGCAAGTCGTGCAAAGGTCCTGTGGTCACGCGCTTACTCCGCTGCTGCCAGATGCGGCCATTCAGGCTGCACGGGCGCGGGCAGGCCGGTTTCCTCGTGGCACGCCGCGCGCAAGGCCTCGATGCCGGGGCCATAGTTGAACAGCGGCAAAGGACCGCGTTCGGACCGTATCCGGCTGCGCAATGCCTCGGTGCCCGCCATGTCGATCGTGCCCGCAGCATCGGCGACCACGCCATAGGCGAGCGCGCCCGCAGCGGTTACCAGACCTTCGCGGATTTCGCGCGCGATCAGCGCGGGATCGCGCTCGAGAGGATCGCCCCAGCCACCACCGCCCCAGGTGATGAAGTGCAACTGGTCATCGGCTTCGACTGCGAGGTCTTCGATCTTGTTGCCGACAATGTGCATGGTGCCATCGGCCTTTTCGAGGATCTTGCGCGCGCGGCCGCCGGGCTCACCCCCGTTGACCCCCCATGGCGGCACAAACCAGCGATCGTCGTGGATCGCGATCACCCCGGCGCTGAGGAAGCGATAGGTCATGTGGATGCCGTCGCCGCCGCGATGCAGCCCGGCACCGCCGCTGTCGGGGGCGCATTCGTAGCGTTCGATGCGCAAGGGGAAATAGCGTTCGAGGAATTCGTTGGGCACATTGGTAAAGCCCGGCCACAGCGAATGGCCATCGGGGCCATCGCCCATCGGTCGGCCGGGAATGCCGCCGAACCCGATCTGGAACAGCTGGAACCAGTCGCCGTTTTGCCCGGCACGCGTGTCGTTGCCCGCATAGAACAAGTGCGGGCTCGACGAGAAACCGGCGGCGTTGAGAAATTCGGGCGTTTTCTGGCCCAGCAACCCGCCCAGAATGTCGAAAATGCGCCCCAGCGCATGCGTGCGGCCCGACAAGGCGGCGGGGAACCGGGGCTTGAGCAGCGATCCTGCGGGAATGCGCACGTCGATCAGATCGTAGAACCCGTCGTTGAACAGGATCTGCGGATCGAACACCATGATCATGTAGATGCCGAAGAACATCTTGAACATGTTTTCGTTGAGGTAGAAATTGATCGACGCGCTCGATTGCGGATCGGTGCCATCGAAATCGAGCACCACTTTTTCGCCTTCGCGCCGCATCGTGCAGCGGATGCGATAGGGCCCCGCGCCCATGCCGTCGTCGCAGATATAGTCTTCGAAGCTGACCGGCTCTTCGGCGATCGCCATCGCGATCAGCGCTTTCATCGCGCGGTGGTTGCGCGCCAGCAGTTCCTGCGTCGCCGAAAAATAGACATCGTCGCCAAACCGCTCGGCCATTTCGATCACGCGGCGCGCCGCCACGCGACAACTGGCGATCAGCGCGTTGAGATCGGCCTGGCACCAGTCGGGCTTGCGCGTCTGGTGCAGCACGAGTTTGAGCAGGTCTTCGTTGAATTCGCCCCTTTTCCAGAGCTTGACCGGCGGAATGCGCACGCCTTCTTCAAAGATCGAATGCGCGTTGATCGGCATCGAGCCGACCACTTTGCCGCCGATGTCACTCTGGTGCCCGAACATCGAGGTATAGCCGATCAGCCGCCCGTCCTTGAACACCGGCAGCAGCACCAGCCAGTCGTTCGAATGGCTGATCGCGCCATCGACCGAATAAGGGTCGGACAGGAAAATCAGG
>CAITOD010000416.1 GCA_903893935.1 uncultured Sphingomonadales bacterium | reverse complement strand
GGCTGAAATACGAAAGCGGGGTGCACCGCGTGCAGCGCGTGCCGGTTACCGAAAGCGGCGGGCGCATCCACACCTCGGCGGCGACTGTCGCAGTGCTGCCCGAACCCGACGAAGTCGATGTGTCGATCGACGACAAGGACCTCAAGATCGATATCTACCGCGCTTCGGGCGCGGGCGGGCAGCATGTCAACACCACCGATTCGGCAGTGCGCATCACGCATTTGCCCACCGGCATCGTGGTGATCCAGCAAGACGAACGCAGCCAGCACAAGAACAAGGCCAAAGCCATGCAAGTGCTGCGCACGCGCGTCTACGACCTGCGCCGCGAAGCCGCCCAGGGCGCCGAAGCCGAAGCGCGCCGCGCAATGGTCGGTTCGGGCGACCGGTCCGAACGCATCCGCACGTACAATTTCCCGCAAGGCCGCGTGACCGACCACCGCATCAACCTGACGCTCCACCGGCTGCCCGAAGTGCTGGCGGGGACGGGCCTTGGCGAACTGGTCGATGCGCTGATTGCCGAAGACCAGGCCAAGCGGCTGGCGGCGATGGACAACTGATGACGATCGCCGCGGCGCTGGCCGCCGCAGCGCAGCGGCTGGCCGCCACCAGCGACACCGCGCGGCTCGATGCCGAAGTGCTGATGGCGCATGCGCTGGGCGTGTCGCGCTCGACGCTGATCCTGCAGCACTTGCGCGACCCCTTGCCCGACGGCGTGCCCGACGCGTTCGAAGCGTTGATCGCGCGGCGCTGCGATCACGAGCCGGTCGCCTATATCATCGGACATCAGCCGTTCTGGGGGCTCGATCTCGCGGTCAGCCCGGCGGTGCTGATCCCGCGCGGCGACAGTGAAACTTTGATCGCGGCAGCGGTCGAGCGCCTGCGCAAGCGCCCGCCCGCGCGCGTGATCGACCTTGGCACCGGGTCGGGCGCGCTGCTGCTGGCCGCGCTCAGCGTGTGGCCACAGGCGCATGGGGTCGGCATCGACCGGTCGACCGCGGCGCTGGAAGTGGCGCGCGGCAATGGCGAACGGCTGGGATTGACCGCGCGCGCGCAGCTGCTCGTCGCCGACTGGACCTGTGCGGAGTGGCAAGCGGGGATTGGCCGGTTCGACCTCGTGCTCGCCAATCCGCCCTATGTTTCGACGCATGCTGCGCTCGATCGCTCGGTGGTGGCGCACGAACCGCACGGTGCGCTGTTTGCCGGTGACGACGGGCTCGACGATTATCGTGTGCTCGTGCCGGTGCTGCCCGATCTGCTCGCGCCAGGTGGCGTAGCGCTGATCGAAATCGGCGCCACGCAAGCAGCGGCAGTGGCCGCACTTGCGCACGAAGCCGGTCTGGCAGCGCGCGTTCACCCCGATCTGGCGGGGCGCCCGCGCGCGGTCGAGCTTAAGCAAATTGCGGAAAATTGACCGAATATTTCACTTGGCAAGCCGCCGCCACGCCACTAATTAGCGATCCGGACAGGGGGACGGATGCTCTCTTCCCGCCCCGGTCGGCTCCACCATTTGCGGGCACTGGTTGGCCTAGTCGAATTGATCGACTGACCGGCGCAAGGCAGATGCTGGGATTGTTCCGCCCGCATTCGGAGTGGCGCGGGACGCATGGGCAATGGTTGCGCTGCATCTGGGCTTTCCTGTCATAACCGGACATGCCCCTGACAAAAGCCTGCCGAAACAAGGACGTGCCTGAGTTGAACAACAATCGTGGAAACAACCGTCGGCGCGGTCGCGGCAACAACAACCGTCCGCAAAACGGCGGTGGTGGGCAGCAGATCAACCGGATTGACAGCCGGGCGCGCGGCAATGCCCCGCAAATGCTTGAAAAATATCGCAAGATGGCGCAAGATGCGCATCTCAACGGCGATCGTGTCCAGGCGGAATACTACCTGCAATTTGCCGATCACTACTTCCGCGTGGTCGCCGATACCCGCGTGCGCCAGGAAGAACAGCGCCAGCGCCAGAACGGCAGCCAGCCTTACGGCCAGGCTTATCCGGCGGGCGGCAGCGTCAGCGGCGACAGCTGGCAGGATCAGGACGGCGAAGACGAATCGATGGAATTCGGCATCGACCGCGATTTCCCGACATTCGACCGCGCGCCCCAGCCGCGACGCGACGACCGCGAGCCGCGCGAAGCCCGCGACCAGCGCGATTATCGCGAGCCCCGCCCTGATCGCGAACCCCGCCCCGATCGCGAACAGCGCCCCGATCGTGACGGAAGACAGCGCGGCCCTGAACCGGTGGTCAGCGAAACCGTGCCGCCCGAAGGCTTGCGCGTGGTCGAAGGCGAACCGATCGCAGCCGGCGCCGACAATCCCTTCGTGCGCGATGCGCGCGGCCCGCGCGGACGCAACGACCGGCGTGGCGGCCGCCGCGGCGAGGGCGATGCGTCGCGCC
>CAITOD010000415.1 GCA_903893935.1 uncultured Sphingomonadales bacterium | reverse complement strand
TGCCCGCGCCACGCCGGATCGGTGCAGACCCCGCTCACTTCGACCAGATCATGTGCCGGGCGCAAGCGCTCGCCCGCCATCGCGATCAGCCGCCCTTCGCGCCGCACGCCGTAAAACGGGCCATAGCGCCAGGTCGATGGCCCCCATGGCCCTGGCCGGGTGGCCTGCGCCAGCGCGGTCATTGCGGGCACGTCGTCGCGCCCGAGCACCACGCAATCGAGCGTCGCATCGGGTTCGACCGGGCCCTCGGCAAGCATCTGCGCGATGAGCGCGGATTTGCGCAAGACCAGCCCGGGCGGCACTTGCTCGCGATCCTCGAGCAGCCATAATTCGTCATCGGCAGCATCGATCAGCAGGCCGGCAAGCAAGGCTTCGTGCCCCGGTGTCGCAGCGGCAAAGGGCCCGAATTCGGGGCGGATGCGCCATGAGTGTGCTCCACCAAGCGCCAGCGAGGCTTGCGGCCCGGTCAATGCCGCAAACACCGGCCGGTTGAGCACGCTGGTATCTGCCGGCATGCCAATCAGGCCTGTTCGAGCAGGCGATCGGCTTGCGCGCGCGCTTCGGGGGTGATTTCCGCACCCGACAGCATGCGCGCGATTTCCTCCTGCCGCCCCGCTGCATCGAGCAGCATGACCGAGGTGCGCGTCACCGTGCCTTCGCTCGATTTGGCAATCAGGTAATGCGTCAGGCCGCGCGCGGCGACTTGCGGGCTGTGCGTGACCGCCAGCAATTGCCCGTTGCGCGCGAGCCGCGCCAGCCGCTCGCCGATTGCGCTGGCCACCGCACCGCCGACCCCGCGATCGATTTCGTCGAAAATTACCGTTGCTGCCCCGCCTTCTTCGGCGAGCGCCACTTTGAGCGCGAGAATAAACCGCGACAGTTCGCCGCCCGAAGCGATCTTGCCCAGCGGTGCAAACGCTGCACCCGGGTTGGTGGCGATCAGGAATTCGACCGCATCGACCCCATGCGGTCCCCAGCGATCTTCGGGCAGCCGCACCACGGCGGTGTGGAACCGCGCCGAATCGAGTTTGAGCGGGGCCAGTTCCTGCGCCACCGCAGCATCGAGCCGACGCGCCGCTTCGGCGCGGACAACCGACAAGGCTTCGGCTTTGGCCTGGTAATCGAGCCCCGCCTCTTGCGCCGCGCGCTCGAGCGCGGCGACATGGCTGCCGCCGTTTTCGATTTTCTCGAGCGCCGCGCGGTATTCGGCAATCCGCGCCGGCAGCGCATCGGCAGTACAGCCATGCTTGCGCGCCGCCGCGCGCAATTCGAACAGCCGCGTCTCGATCCGGTCGAGCAGCAGCGGATCGTGCGCCAGCGCTTCGAGTGCTGCGGCAATGCGATCTTCGGCTTCGCCGGCCTCGATCACCGCGCGATCGAGCGAGGCGAGCGCTTCGGCGAGCATCGGATGTTCGCCGGCGATCCGGTCGAGCCGCCGCGCTGCGCTGCGCAAAACCGCGAGCGCCGAATCCGAGCCTTCCCACAAGTTTTGCAGCGCGGCGAGATCGCCCGACAGGCGCTCGCCTTTCTGCATCGCCGCGCGCTGTTCGGCGAGTTCGGCTTCTTCGCCGATCATGGGCTCGAGCGCGGTCAATTCGGCGAGATAGGCGGTATAGAGGTCTTCGTCGGCGCTCGCGGCGGCGGCCGAGGCGCGCGCTTGTGCCAGGTCGGCTTCGATCCTGCTCCAGCGCTGCCAGGCTTCGCTCACTTGCGCAGTATCGGCATGGGCAAAGCGATCGAGCAGCAGGCGGTGCCCGCGCGCATTGACCAGCCCGCGATCGTCGTGCTGGCCATGCAGTTCGACCAGCGCGCGCGCCAGTTCGCGCAACAGCGCCACGCCCACCGGCTGATCGTTGATGAACGCGCGGCTGCCGCCATCGGCGCGCAAGCGGCGCTTGATGATCAGCGGTTCGCCCGATTCCACCACGATCTCGGCTTCGGCCAGCGCCGCACGCACCGCCTCGGGCAGGCGGTCGAATTCGAATGTCGCGGTCACGCTCGCCTGATCGGTGCCCGCGCGGACCAGCCCGGTGTCGGCGCGATCGCCCAGCACCAGCCCCAGCGAATCGAGCAGGATCGATTTGCCCGCGCCGGTTTCGCCGGTCAGCACACCCAGTCCGGCGTGAAACACCAGATCGAGCGCTTCGATCAGAACGACATTGCGGATAGCCAGCGCGGTCAGCATTGCACGAGCCTTATCGCGCCGGGCGCCCGGCGTCATCAACTCTTGGGGACAAGTGTGTGAATGGCACCCGGTCCAATTCGCTTGCCGGTTTATTGTATGTCAACCTTGTTACATAGTGCCACGCGAACGAAACGTGATTGTGACAATGATTCGAAGCAGATCGCCAACCATGAAAAAATGAGGGACGCCGATGGCAACGCACGCGCTTCTGAAGGAAACCAAAAAGGGACTTCCTTCAGCCAGGGACCTCGCAACCTCGATCCCGGCCTGGCTGGATTTGCCCGAACCGCGCGGTTTCCGGCCCAAGCGCAAAGTGCGTACGGTGTGGATTTCGGACATTCACCTCGGCACGCGCGGCTGCAACGCGGCGATGCTGCTCGATTTCCTCGCTTCGATCGAATGCGAAACGCTTTACCTCGTCGGTGACATTGTCGACGGCTGGCGCCTGTCCAAGGGCTGGTACTGGCCCGACGAGCACAACGAAGTGGTGCGCCGCGTGCTCAAGATGGCGCACCGTGGCACGCGCGTGGTGCTGATCGCGGGCAATCACGACGAAATGCTGCGGCCTTACGCGGGCATGGGCTTTGGCGGGGTCGAACTCGCGCTCGATGCGGTCCACGAAACCGCCGATGGTCGCCGCCTGCTGGTGACGCATGGCGACGGGTTCGACGGCGTGGTGCTCTATGCCCGCTGGCTCGCGTTCCTTGGCGACAAAGCCTACGAAGTGCTGCTCAAGACCAATCGCTGGGTCAATCTGATCCGCCGCCAGTTCCGCCTGCCCTACTGGTCGCTGTCGTCGTACATGAAAAAGCGCGTCAAGAACGCGGTGCAGTTCATCTGCGACTTTGAAGAAGCCGTCGCGCATGCCGCGCGCGACATGGGCGTCGATGGCGTGGTCTGCGGGCACATCCATTGCGCCGAAATCCGCCAGATCGGCGGGGTTACCTATTACAACGACGGCGACTGGGTCGAAAGCTGCACCGCACTGGTCGAGGATTTCGCCGGCGAAATCTCGATCGTCGACTGGGCCGCCGAATGCGCGCGCCAGCACGCGGTCGCCGCCGCCCCGGCCGAAGCGCAAGCCGAGACCGTGCGCGAAACGCAACAGGCATGAGGCTGGCGCTCTGTACGGATGCCTGGGCCCCGCAAGTCAACGGCGTGGTGCGCACGCTGACGACCACGGTCGATCGCCTGACCGGGCGCGGGCACACGATCGAACTGGTGACACCGTCGCAATTCTTCACCGTGGCGCTGCCCGGCTATAGCGAAATCCGTCTCGCCATGGCGCCACGGTTCGGCACGCGCCGGCGGCTGCATGCGTTTGCGCCCGATATCGTGCATATCGCCACAGAAGGCCCGATCGGGTGGAGCGCGCGGGCCTGGTGCAAAGCGCGCGGCGTGCCGTTTACAAGCGCATTCCACACGCGCTTTCCCGATTATGCGGCGATGCGCACAGGGCTGTCGCCCGCGCATTTCTGGCCGCTGATGCGCCGGTTCCACGCTTCGAGCGAAGCGGTGCTGGTCTCGACCCCCACGCTTGCGGCCGAACTGGCCGAGCACGGCATCGTGCACACCCGCCGGTGGTCGCGCGGGATCGATAACACATTGTTCCATCCCGGCCATGCGCCGCACCCCGATCTTGCCGCCTTGCCCCGGCCGATCATGCTCAATGTCGGGCGCGTGGCGGTCGAAAAGAACCTGGGCGCGTTTCTCGACGCCGATGTCCCCGGCACCAAAGTGGTGGTCGGCGATGGTCCTGACTTGGCGACCTTGCGCGCGCGCTATCCGCACGTGGTGTTCATGGGCGCGCTGTCGGGCGAGCCGCTTGCGCGCGCCTACTGCGCGGCCGATGTGTTCGTGTTCCCGAGCCGCACCGACACATTCGGGCTGGTGATGATCGAAGCACTCGCTTGCGGGGTGCCGGTTGCGGCCTTCCCCGTGCCGGGCCCGCTCGATATCGTCGGGCCTGCCGGGCTTGGTCCGGACCACGCGCTGGCCAGGCCGGTGGGTGCACTCGACAATGATCTGGCACTTGCCATCGCCCGCGCGCAAGACTGCGACCGGTCGTGCGCGGCCGTCTATGGCGCCAGCTATTCGTGGGACAATGCCACCGATCAGTTCATCGCCGCGATCAGCGAAGCCTTCGCCCGCCGCAAAGCTGCGCTGCAAACCGCCGCCTGACCTGGGACTCTTCTCCCCTCCCCTTCAGGGGAGG
>CAITOD010000414.1 GCA_903893935.1 uncultured Sphingomonadales bacterium | reverse complement strand
GGTGGCGGTGCTGGTGGCGCTCGCCGAAATGGCCTTGGCGAGCGGGATCGGGTGCACGGTTGCCGGGATCGCCAATGCGGCAGCGGCGTTTGGCGAAGATCAGAGCCGGTATCTGGTGACGACCGCCGCCGATGTGGCGTTGTCGGCAGCCGGCGTGCGCGTGCGCAAAATCGGCACGACCGGCGGCGATGCGGTTCTTGGCTCCGGGTTCGCCGTCACGATTGCAGACCTCAAAGCCCGCAACGAAGCCTTCTTCCGCGACTGGATGGAAGCCTGATCGAAGCGGTACGCGCACCAAGCTCCTCCCCACCCCCGTTCGTGCTGAGCCTGTCGAAGCACGCGCGCCGGACCAGCCCCCAGACCTTATTTCACGCGCGTCCTTCGACAGGCTCAGCACGAACGGGGGGCGGTTCTTGGGGTTGTTATTTTGGCGGGTGTGGTGGCAACGAAGGCTTATGCTGCCTGCGCGAGGCCTTGTGCCTGATAGGGCGTGTTCTTGCCCAGCATGTCGTAAGGATCGACTCCCAAGGAACGCCACACCTGGTGGGCCCGCTGGTAATGGCGCGCGGGCGTGATGTTCAGCCGGCGGCGCACCTCGTCGATCGGCAGCGGCAGCAGCTCGGTGATCGAGGTTTCGATCAGGCGCGGGCAGGCTTTGCCGAGCTTTTGCCCTTCGCGGATTGCGCGAAACACCGGCGCTGCGCTCTTGACGGTCTTTTTCATGTTCAGCCCGGCCATATAGCCGATGAACAAATGCGCCGGGCTCGGCTGCTGGCTATAGGTAAACGCGAGCACGCAGGCCTCGCCCAGCCCGTCGCGGCCATAGCCGGTCAAGACATGCAACAAGTCGTGCGTATCGCGGCCGCGGTTGAGGTACCATTCGAACTGGTCGCGAAAGCGCGGCTTGTCGTGCGCAAAGCGTTCGAATTCATCGACCAGCCCTTGCGCGCTCAGGCCTTCTTTTTCCATGAAATCGCAATAGGCGTGCGCCAGCGATCCGGCCGGCATGCGACGCAGCGCGGCGTGATCGTCAAGCACCGCGGGCAGAAAGGGTTCGCGCGCGCGCAAAGCCTGGCCGCGTTCGCTCGACAGGAAATTGACGCCCGCCGCGCGCATCCCTTGCCAGGGCAGCGCTTCGAAAATGCGGAACACTTCCTCGGTCCGCTCTTTGTCCTTGAGCAGTTCGCGGAAGTGATGCAGCGCTTTCCTCGGGCGCGTGCGCAGCACCGGACGGCGCGCGTCATAGATCGGCAGATCGGCTTCGATCGGAAACGGAATTGCGTTCATGGCCGGTATGATCCTCTGGTCGTGACGCTATATTAACATTGATGTAAATAAATCGTCAACCGGTCACCCAGGCATCGCGCGCAATGCCGTAAAGTTCCAGAATCGCTGTCAAATCGCCGCGATCGATGCGCCCGTCGGCGGCTTCGCGCGCCTTGGGTTTGGCGCGAAAGGCGATCCCGTGAGTCGCCGCGCGAATCATCGGGATATCGTTGGCGCCGTCGCCGGTGGCGAGGCTGACCGCCCCTGCCCCATGCGCGGCAACCGCGGTTTCGAGCACCGTGCGCTTGACCGTGCTGTCGACAATGTCGCCCAGCACTTTGCCGGTCAGCGCGCCATCGGCCACTTCGAGCCGGTTGCCGACGACCCGGTCGAACCCGAGCGATGCGCCAATCGTATCGGCAAAGGCATGAAAACCGCCGGTAACCAGCACGCATTGCGCACCATGTGCCTTGAGCGTGCGCACCAGCGTCACCGCGCCTTCCATCGGCCGGATGCGCTCATCGAGACACGCGGCAATCGCGCTTTCGGGGAGCCCTGCAAGCAGCGCCACGCGTTCGTGCAAGGCTTGCGCAAAATCGAGTTCGCCCTGCATCGCACGCTCGGTGATCGCCGCGATATGCGCTTTCAATCCGGCAAAGTCGGCCAGTTCGTCGATGCATTCCTGCCCGATCATTGTCGAATCCATGTCGGATACGAACACCTGCGGCAGCGCGATCGGCGCCTCGGCCACCAGCAGATCGGCATCGGCGAAATGCGCATCGAGAATGCGGCGCACGATCGCGGCATCGCCATCGTCGATTTCGAGTTCGAGCACGTCGGGGTTGCTGTCGAGCATGCCGGCGCCGAGCACTTCGGCGCCGCTGTCCTCGATTTCCTCCATCGCCGCGGCAAGCCGGTCTCCAAGCGTCTCCGGGTCTGCTATCAGGCGGGCAATGAGCACCGAAAACTCCTTCAACCATGATCGGCCACCGCTGGCGCTCATCGCAGGGCCGACTGCCAGCGGCAAGAGCGATCTTGCCATAAAGCTGGCGCAGCACGCGCGCGCCGCAGTCGTCATCAACGCCGACAGCGCGCAAGTCTATGCCGATCTCGCGGTGCTGAGCGCGCGGCCCGACCAGGCTGCGATGCAGGGCGTGCCGCACCGCCTGTTCGGCGCGTGGGACGGCGCGCACAGCTGCTCGGCCGCCGACTGGGCCGCCGCCGCGCGCGCCGAGATCGACGCCGCGCATACTTCCGGCGCACTGCCGATCCTCGTCGGGGGCACCGGGCTCTATATCCGCACGCTGCTCGATGGCATTGCCCCGATCCCGCCGATCGATCCCGCAATCCGCGCCGCGGTGCGCGCAATGCCGGTTTCCGAAGCCTGGGCGGCCCTTTCGCGCGAGGACCCCGAGCGCGCTGCGCGGCTGGCGCCCGCCGACACCACGCGCGTGGCGCGCTCGCTCGAGGTGGTGCGTTCGACCGGCCGTCCGCTTGCCGCCTGGCAGCACGCGCGCGAGGGCGGCATTGGCAACGCGGTCAATCTGTCCGCCGTGGTGCTGATGCCCGACCGCGACTGGTTGTACGCACGCTGCGACCGCCGCTTTGCCGCGATGTGGCACAGCGGCGCGATCGATGAAGTGCGCGCGCTCACAGCGCGGCGACTCGATCCCGATCTGCCGGTCATGCGCGCCATCGGGGTGCGCGAAATAACCGCTTTTCTGGCCGGCGAAATCGACGCCGAAACCGCCATAGCCGCGGGCCAACAGGCCACGCGCAACTATGCCAAACGGCAATACACCTGGCTGCGGCACCAGACTCCGCCCGAATGGCCGCGCATCGCGTACGAAAATTTCATTGACAAAGACGATATAGCAGGATTATTTCAAATTTAACGCCTTGACACGTACTATTGTGTTAAGTAGCAGGCCGTCATGAGCCACGCGAGTCCCGGTTTGCCGGGGATTTGCGGGTTCCCGGGTGGGAGAGACGACCCGGCACGCCAAAAAGGCGTGC
>CAITOD010000413.1 GCA_903893935.1 uncultured Sphingomonadales bacterium | reverse complement strand
CTGTGGTGCGCGCTGCCCGAAGCGCTCGAGGAATGCGAACCCGGTTTTGTCCACACGCCTGCCGCCGCCATTCCCGAAGCGAGCGGGCCGGGTTTTGTTGCGCGGGTCATGATCGGCACGCAGCTTGGCGTTACCTCGCCGGTCCAGCCGTTGTCGCCGACGCTTTATGTCGAATTCAGGCTTGAGCCCGGCGCCGTGCTCGACTTGCCCGACTGCACGTTCGAGCGCGCGATATATGCCGTCGATGCGCCGGTTGTCGTTGATGGTACGGTGGTCGAGCCGTTCCGGCTGGCGGTGCTGTCGGGCGATCCGGTGCAGATCGCTGCACCCGCTGCGGCGCATTTCGTGCTGATCGGCGGCGAACCGCTCGGCCATCGACATATGGTGTGGAATTTCGTCTCGTCGAGCCGCGAGCGGATCGAAGCGGCCAAGTCGGCGTGGCGCGCGCAGGCGATGGGGCACGTGCCGGGCGAGACCGAATTCATCCCCTACTGAGGACAAGCAAGCCGATGATCACGGTCACGCGCATCAACCACAGCGAAACGCGCCACGAAGTCACGATTCGCGATCACGCGCTGACCGTCGACATGGCGCCCAGCGAAGGCGGCGCCGATGACGGGCCCGATCCGCACGATCTTTACGACAGCGCGCTCGGCGCGTGCAAGGCGCTGACTATCCTGTGGTATGCCCAGCGCAACGCGATCCCGGTGCAGGACATCGAAATCGCGGTCGCGCGCGACAGTTCGCAGGAACGACGCGGGATTTACCGGCTGACCGCGACAGTCGCGGTGAGCGGCCCGCTCAGCAGCGAGCAGCGCGAGGCTTTGCTGGCGGTCGCCGCCAAATGCCCGGTGCACAAGCTGATGACCGGGGTCACCACCGAAATCGCCACGGTGTGGGCAGACTAACCGGTTGCCTGGCGTAAAATCCGCCGCAGCCACACCAGCACCGGATCGTGCGTGCGATGCTCCGCCCAGACCACGACCACGCCCAGCCTGCTCTGGCGCAACGGCGGTTCGAGCAGCGCCAGATCGAGGGTTTCGGCAAGCCGCTCGGCAAAGGCGCGTGAAATCGTGGTAACACTGTCGGTGCGCGCGACGATTTCCGCTGCCGCACGGAATGTCGGCACGATCGCGGCAATCGAGCGGGTTACCCCCGCCGCAGCAAGCTCGGCATCGATTTCCGACGCCTGATCGCCGAGCAGCGAAACCACCACGCTCGGGTACCGCGTATAGTCCAGCATGGTCCAGCGTCCGCCACACGGATGCGCGCGGCGTGTGACCACCGCCAGCCGGTCTTGGAGCAGCGGTTCGGATGCCGCCCCGCGCGGCAGCGGGGTGGTATCGAGCGCGAATGCGAGATCGAGCTCGCCCGCGCGCATGCGGTCGGGCAGACCGGGGCTTACCGGCACCCATTCGAGCACCACGCCCGGCGCTTCGTCGGCCACCCGGCGCACCAGCGGGGCAAACAGCAGTTCGGCATGGGCATCGGTCATCGCGAGCCGCAGCACACGCCGCTCACCGCACGGATCGAACGCCGGGGGCACCAGCAGCACGCGCAACTGTTCGAGCAGCACGGCAAGCGGCTCGCGCAAGGCCTCGGCGCGCGGCGACAGCACTGTGCCGCCGGGGCCGCGCACCAGCAGCGGATCATCGAGCAGCGCGCGCAGCCGGGCGAGCGCGCGGCTCATCACCGGCTGGCTGAGCCCGACTTCGGCACCCGCGCGCGTCGCATTGTGCAGCCGCAGCAGCGCATCGAGCACGGGCAGCAAGTTGAGATCGATCGCGCGAAGTTGCTTCTGGCGCATGGCTGAAATGATAAACTTGCATTTCACACATGGTCAAGTCCGTACTAGGGTCAGTTCACGAACAAGCCCCTCCCCTCAGGGG
>CAITOD010000412.1 GCA_903893935.1 uncultured Sphingomonadales bacterium | reverse complement strand
TGGTTGAGCCGCTTTTCCGACCAGTAATCCATGATCATCGCCAGATCGAAATAGTTCGAGCCGATCCGCTGGCCGGTCCCATCGGCAATGTCGGCGCGGCGGATGCCCTGTTCGACATGGCGGCGGTTGAAAATATGGTCGGCCGCGGCATCCGAAATCGTGATCGGCGACGATCCCGATGGGCCACCGAGGCATTTCTGCAAGCCGCCGGTGACGATATCGATGCCCCAGCGGTCGGCGGCGATTTCCATCCCGCCGAGCGTTGCGGTCGCATCGACATATGACAGCGCGCCCGCTGCGCGGCACAAGGCGCCCAGCCCTTCGAGCGGCTGCGCCATCGTGGTCGAGGTATCGCCATGCACCGTTGCCACCACGCGCGGGCCGAACCGCGCGATCGCTGCGGCAATCGCATCCATCGGCACCACTTCACCCCACGGCACGTTGACCGTTTCGATCACCGCGCCGATGCGGCCCAGAATTTCGGTGAGGAGCAGGCCGAACCGCCCGAAATTGACCACCAGCACGCGGTCGCCGGGGACCACCAGGCTGACCAGCGAAGCCTCGATCGCGGCGCGCGCGGTGCCGTCGATCAGCATTGTCCAATGGTTTTGCGTGCCGAACACCGGACGGTACAGCGCCATGACCTCGTTCATATAGGCGGTCATTTCCGGATCGAACTGGCCCAGCAGATCGGCCGCCATCGCGCGCAGCACGCGCGGATGCGCGTTGACCGGGCCGGGGCCCATCAGCAGCCGCTGGGGCGGGTCGATTTCTCCGAACAGCAAAGGATCAAGCGAGGCCACGGGACGCTCCCAGTTGGTCGATAAAGCCGAGCATGACCGCCAGCGCCACTTCGGCATCGGCGGGTTCGACATGTTCGGCGGGGTTGTGGCTGATGCCGCCACGGCAGCGGATGAACACCATCGCGGTCGGGCACAGCGCGGCCATGACCATCGCATCGTGGCCCGCGCCCGAGACGAGGCGGCGCACGGGCTGGCCCGCCTTCACCATCGCCGCATCGACAAGCGCGACGAGCGCGGGATCGCACGGGCTGGCGGGCAGATCGTGGACTTGCTCGATGGAAAGGGCAAGGCCGCGCCGTCCGGCGGTGGCTTCCATCGCGGACAGGATGGCGTGCGCCACGCGATCGCGCCGCGCGCCATCGCCGGAACGGACATCGAGCGTGAAATCGACGCTGCCCGCAATCACATTGGCCGCGCCCGGAGCCGCCGCGATCCTGCCGACCGTGGCGACCACGTCCGAAGCATCGGCCTGCGCGATCCGTTCAATCGCCACGATCATTTCGGCCGCACCCGCCAGCGCGTCGCGGCGCAGCGGCATCGTGGTGGTGCCGGCGTGCCCGGCCATGCCGGCAAGGTGCACCCGGAAGCGCAATTGCGCGGCAATCCCCGTCACCGTGCCCACTGCCAGGCCTTCGGATTCGAGCAGCGGGCCCTGCTCGATATGCGCTTCGAGATAGGCCATGACCGAGCCCGGTGCGCGCGCCGCCGTGCGGAAGCGCGCCACATCGACCCCAGCCCGGGCCAGCGCCACGCCTTCGCCATCGACCAGATCGAGCGCCTCGGCGGGCAGCGTGCCGGCCACCGCGCGGCTGGTGAGCATGGCGGCAGGAAAGCGCGAGCCTTCCTCGTCGCCAAAGGCGATCACTTCGATCGCGAAAGGCAAGCGTCGGCCGGCGCGATGCAGCGCATCGACCGCTTCGATGCCCAGCATCACCCCGAGCGGGCCATCGTAGCAGCCGCCATCGCGCACGCTGTCGAGATGGCTGCCGATCAGCAGCAGCGGCGCGGCGGGATCGGTGCCTTCGTAGCGCCCGACCAGATTGGCCGCCGGATCGAGCGACACCTGCATGCCCGCTTCGGCCATCCAGCCGGACAGCGTGTCCTGCGCCGCACGATAAGCCGGGGTCAGATAACCGCGATAGAGCCCGCCGGCCATGTCCGAATAGGGCGCCACGCCAAGCGCCTGGCATCGCGCCACCGCGCGCGCGCCGCCGGGGGCCGGCGCGCTTACCATGCTGCCACCCCGCCATCGCTGCGCGGATCGGTCGCGCCTTCGAGCAGGCCATCGGCGTGGCGCACGATCGCGCCGGCGTGACCCATCATCGCAGTCGGCGCTCCGACCCGCTCGACATCGTGGCCGGCCGCCGCAAGATCGGCATAGAGTGCCGCGTCAAAGCCGTCCTCGATTTTCAGCGTGGTGCTCTGTTCGCCCCAGGTGCGGCCAAGCAGCCAGCGCGGGCGCGAAATCGCCTGTTGCAGATCGACGCCAAACCGCGCGTAGCGGGTGAACAGCGCGGCCTGCGTCTGCGGCTGTCCTTCGCCGCCCATCGTGCCATAGGCCATCGTCCGCCCGTCATCGAACCGTGCGAGCGCCGGATTGAGCGTGTGGAACGGCTTGCGGCCGGGGCGCAAGGCGTTCCAGCCATGCGGCGCGAGGCGGAAACTGCTGCCGCGATTCTGCCAGATGATCCCGGTTTCGGGCAGCACCACGCCCGCGCCGAACTCGAAATACGTCGACTGGATCGCGCTGACCACGCGGCCCTCGCCATCGGCCGCGCCGAACCAGCAGGTATCGCCCCATTGCGGCGGCTGCGGCCAGGCCAGCGCGGCGGCAGGATCGATCCGCGCCGCCAGATTATCGAGCGCGGCGCCATCATCGAGCAGCGCCTGAAGATCGAAGTCGTGGAACGCCGGATCGCCGACATGCCGGTCGCGCAGCAGGAATGCCTGTTTGGTCGCTTCGACCAGACCGTGCACATGGGCAAACTCGTCGGCTGCATCGGCATCCAACCGGTCGAACAGCGCGAGGATCAGCAGCGAGGCAAAGCCTTGCGTCGGCGGGGGCGAATTGAACAGTTCGATCCCCCGGATCTGCGCGCGCAAGGGCGGGTCATGCGTTGCAGTATGCGCCGCGAGGTCGGCCGCGTTGACCGGGCTGCCAACCGTGGCCAGATCGGCCGCGACCCGCTGCGCCAGTGCGCCGCGATAGAACGAGGCCAGCCCTTCGCTCGCGAGCGCGCGCAAACTGGCCGCGAGCAGCGGCTGGCGCAGCATGTCGCCCTCTCGCAAAGGGTGACCTGCGGGTTCGAAAATCGCTGCATAGGCGCCGGGCTGGATGCGCAATTCGTCGCCTTTGGTCTCGGCAATCGCGGCCCCGCCGGCGGTCACCGCCACGCCCGCTTCGGCATGGGCCACGGCATCGCGCAGCAGGCGTTCGAGCGGCAGCGTGCAGGCGGGATCGGCGAGCGCTGCTGCCCATCCCGACAGCGTGCCGGCCACCGTGTTGGCCGCCAGCGGGCCGCGAAACGGCACCGCGTCGAGGCCTTCGTACAGCGCCAGATCGGCGCTGGCCGCAGCACCGCCGCAGCCCTGGATCGCATGCACGCGCCCGTCGGGTTCGGCAATCACCCAGAAACCGTCGCCGCCGATCCCGGTCATGTGCGGATAGACCACGGCGAGCGTCGCGGCGACCGCGACCGTCGCCTCGATCGCATTGCCGCCATCGCGCAGCACGCCGAGCCCTGCGGCTGCGGCCAGCCGATGCGGCGCGGTGACCATGCCGTTGCGGCCGCTGATGGTGACCAGCTCCATCGCGCTAGTCCGGCAAAGCCGCAAGGAACGCGCGCACCACGCGGGCGGAATTGCGCGAAGCGAGATTTTCGAACGTGGTTTCCATGTTCCGGTCCCGATCGCCCCCGGCAAGGTCCGACAGACTGCGGAACACGATACCGGGGACCATATTGGCATAAGCGACTTGCGCCACCGCGGCGCTTTCCATGTCGAGCACGCGCGCGTCCCAGGCTTTGCGAAGATAGCGGCGGAACGCGGCATTGTCGGCGAACACGCCCGCGCTCACCCCGGTGCCGCCGACCATGACGCGCGGCGTGCGCGGCAGGCACTGTGGCTGAGCGCCCGCCGTGACGGGCGCGAGGCAGCGCTCCATCACTACTTGCGGCGCCACTTTGCGCGCGAGCGCCAGCAGAGCGGGGTCCATCGCGATGCGGAACCGGCGGACGGGCGGCGATGCCGCATTGGCCACGGTGGTTCCGCGCGGATAGATGAAATTCCAGTTGGCGGGCGCGCCCGGCAGCGGGGCCTCGGGGGGTTGCCAGCCGTTGCCGGCTTTGCGCGCAAACGCGGCTTCGAGATATTGGCCCCAGTCTTCGGGCACGACCACATCGCCGATCGACAGCGCCGGATCGACGCCCCCGGCGATACCCGAAAAAACGATCCGCCGGACCGTGAAGCGATCGAGCACCAATTGCGTGTTCATCGCCGCATTGACCATGCTGACCCCGCTTTGCATCAGCACGACGGGTTTGCCCGCGATTGTCCCGGTCATCAGCACCTGGCCGTTGATCGTGTGTTCGACCGGGCTTTCGACCGCTTGCACGAGTGCCGCCCATTCGGGGCGGAACGCGGTCATCACCACCGTGCGCGGCGTCGTTTCGAGCTTCTGCGCATGCGCCAGCACGGGGCACAGCACCGCGACCAGTGCGACCAGCCAGCGCCACCGCGTCATGCTGCCGCCATCCACACACGAAGCGCACCACGAACAGCCCGGCGAGCAGGAACAGGAACCAGTCGGCCAGGCGCGCCCGGCCGCGCACCAGCTTGAGCGCGGCATGCGCGGTGATCCCGAATGCCAGCCCGTTGGCAATCGAGAATGTCAGCGGGATCATCGCCACCGTCAGAAACGCCGGGATCGCGGCCATCGGGTCTTCCCAATCGACTTCGCGCAAAGGCAGCAGCATCAGCCCGCCGACGATGATCAGCGCCGGCGCGGTCGCCGCCAGCGGCACAAGCTGCGCGAACGGGGCCACGAACATGGTCACGAAAAACAGCAAGCCGGTGACCACCGCGGTCAATCCGGTGCGTCCGCCGACCTGCACCCCGGCGGCACTTTCGACATAGCTGGTAACGGTGCTGGTGCCCGCCAGCGAACCGACGATCGTGGCCACCGCGTCGGTCATCAGGATCCGGTTCAGCCCGGGAATGCGGCCGGCGTCATCCATCAGCCCGGCGCGCTTGGTCACCGCGACCAAAGTGCCGATGTTGTCGAACAAGTCGACAAACAGAAACACGAACAGGATTTCGACCAGCCCCAACCCATGCCGCCCGGTCTGGCCGAACACGCCGCCGAGATCGAGCTTGAACGCGGTGCCGGTCAGCGCAGCGAGGCTGTAGGGTTCGGGGTGAAACACCACCTGGCCAGACACCCAGCCGAGCACCGTTGTCGCGACGATCCCGATCAGCATCGCCGCGCGCACGTTCCACACGCTGAGCGAGGCGATCAGCAAGAGCCCGAACAGCGCGAGCGATGCGCCGCCAGCCTTGAGATTGCCGAGCGCCACGATCGTGGCGGGATTGCCCACCACGATGCCGGCATCCTTGAGCCCGATAAAGCCGATAAACAGCCCGATGCCCCCCGCCACTGCGGCAAACAGCGTGTTCGGGATCACCGATACGATCAACTGGCGCACCCCGGTCAGCGTCAGCACCAGAAACGCGACGCCCGACACCAGCACGCAACCGAGCGCCACCGGCCAGGGCACGCCCATCTGCTGCACCACGGTAAAGCTGAAATAGGCATTGAGCCCCATGCCCGGCGCCAGCGCCAGCGGGGTGTTGGCAACCATCCCCATCAGGATCGAGGCAAAGGCTGCGGCAAAGCAGGTCGCAGCGGCAACCGAGGCCACCGGCATGCCGGCCTGGCCCAGGATCGCGGGGTTGACGAGCACGATATAGGCCATCGTCAGGAACGTGGTGCACCCCGCCAGAACTTCGGTGCGCGCGGTCGTGCCGCGCGCGCTGAGCGCGAAATAGCGGTCGAGTGCGCCCAAACCAGCCTCTGTCATGCCCATTCCCCCGGCGGAGCGGTGGCTCCGGTCCACGCGTTGTGTTCCAGCATTGCGGCATAGCGCAAGAGCGCCGGCTCGGTGCCGGGCTTGCCGATCAGTTGCAGGCCCAGCGGCAAGCGCCCGGGGCGATGCAGCGGCACTGCCAGCGCGGGAAACCCGGTAAAGCTGATCGGCTGGGTGTGCAAACCGAGGTCGGACCGGGCAGGGACCATGGCGCCGTCGATGAGGATGCGCGGATCGGCGATCGGCGGGGCCACGCATGGCGCAGCCGGCGCCAGCAGCACGTCGTAATCCGCGATCAGCGCGAGGATCGTTTGCCTGAATTGCGCGCGAAACGCCTGTGCGTCGTCGTAGAGCGCGCGCGGCAGCAAGGCGCCAGCCAGCAGCCGGTCGCGTGTCGCCGGGTCAAACTGCATCGCCGCGCGGCCCAGCGCTTCGGCATGCAGCGCGCCGCCTTCGAACGCGGTGATCACGAAGGCCGCCGAACGCGCGCGCGCAATATCGGGGAGTTCGATCAGCGGTGCTGTGGGCGCGATCGCGTCGATCGCTGCCAGCTGGTCGGGATCGGCGTTGGTGCGAAACCGCCCGCCCAGCCGCGCGACCCGCAAATCCGGCGCGCTCGCTGCCTCCGCCGTCATGCCGCTCAGAACTTGCCAGATTGCGGCCATGTCGGCGATCGACGCGGTGAACGGGCCGATATCGTCAAAGCTTTCGGCAAATGGAAACACGCCCTGCATCGGCAGCGCGGCGTGCGTCGGTTTCAAGCCATAGAGCCCGGTCAGGCTCGCCGGGACGCGGATCGATCCATTGGTGTCCGATCCCAGCGCAAACGGCACATACCCCGCCGCGACAACCGCCGCCGAGCCGCCCGATGACCCGCCCGCCAGCCGCTCGGGATCGTGCGGGTTGCGCGTGGTGCCATGGCGCGCGTTGATCGTGGCGAAGCCATAGGCGAACTCGTCCATGTTGAGCGTCGCCACCAGCACCGCGCCGGCTTCGCGCAAGCGCACAATAGCCTCTGCATCGGCGGTCGCCGGCGGGGCATCGGCGTAAAGCGTCGATCCGGCGGTGGTTGACAGCCCGGCGACATCGAACAGGTCTTTCACGCCATATGGCACGCCTGCGAGCGGGCCGGGGTCGCGCCCGGCGGCAATCGCGGCATCGACTTGTGCGGCTTCATCGCGCGCGCGTTCGGTCAGCACGCGCGTGACTGCATTCATCCGGTCACCGGCGAGCGCGGCCAGGCTGCGATCGACAACATCGATCGCGCGCGCCTGTCCCGCCCGCACCGCCGCTGCAATCGCTGCTGCGGTCACGCGCGCTTGCTCCCCAGCAAGGTATCGGCGTGGCGCCCGAGCAGCGCGAGGTTGGCAACCACGCCGGGCATGCACGCTTCGGGGATGGCAAGGCCGCGCGCCGCCGCAGCGCTGGCGGCCTGATCCGCGCCTTGCGGCACGTCGCGCAGAGCCGCCTCGCGGCCGAACCGCCCGGCCAGCGCCGCGCACGTGAACAGTTGCAACTGGTGAAAGATCATCAGCGGCAACACCACCACGCCGACCGTGGCGGGCGCAAACAGCGCCGCCGCCATCGGCACTCCGGACACGAGGCTTTTCTTCGAGCCGCAGAACAGCAGCACAATCGCGTCTTCACGCGACAATCCGGCGAGCCGCGCCACCAGCGCATTGGCCGCCATCACGATGGCGAGAATCACCGCCGAAAGCACAAGCAAAAGGCCCATCTGCGGCACGGTGACTTTGCTCCAGATGCCGTTGACCACTGCGGCGCTGAACGCGGTATAGACCACCAGCAGGATCGAACTGCGATCGACCGGTTGCAGGATCGCCTTGTTGCGATCGACCCAGCCGCCGATCACCGGGCGCAACAGATGCCCGCCCACGAAGGGCACCAGCAATTGCAGCGCAATCGTCTGGACCGAACCCCACGATGACAGCGCGCCGGTCCCGCCGGTGCGCATCAGCACGCCGACCAGCAGCGGCGTGAGCACTATCCCGAGCAGGTTCGACAGCGAGGCGCTGCACACGGCACCCGCCACATTGCCGCGCGCCAGCGCCGTAAACGCGATCGAGGACTGCACGGTCGAAGGCAGCAAAGTCAGGAACAGCAAGCCGACACCCAGCCGCGCATCGATCAGCCAGCCATCGAGCGCGTTGGTCGCCAGCCCGACCAGCGGAAACAGCACATAAGTAGACGCCAGCACCAGCGCATGCAGGCGCCAGTTGCCGATCCCTTCCAGCACGGCCGCGCGCGACAGCTTCGCCCCGTGCAGAAAGAACAACAGCGCGATCGCAAGGTCGGTCGCCACCCCGAACCACCCTGCCACCATCCCGCGCGCGGGCAACGCCGTCGCTGCCGCAACGGTTGCTATCAACCACATCAGGAACGGATCGACCGACGGCAACGAAATGGATTTTCGCATATCTGCAAGACATGCCCGCAAACCCCCTACCGATCCACCGCAATGATCGAAATGGATCGTTGCAAAAATGAGCGCACATCAGGTGTCATGTGCGTGCGCCGACCGGCTCATGATTTTTTTGGTAAATTTCAGCATCATGTGGCGTTTGGATCATTTTGTAATCCTCTAGAGCGGATTGCGGAAAACCTGAATCGAGGGATTCCTGTGCCGCGAGATTTGTGATTCACCCTCATTGGAGGTGGATCATGGGCAAAGCACATTCGACTGATCTTCGTGTTCGTGTTTACGATGCGATTGCGGATGGTGGCACACGGCGTGGTGCTGCGCGGCGATTTGGGGTGAGCGCGGCGACGGCCGTTCGTCTGGCGCAGCGCAAGGCGCAGACGGGATCGCTGGCGCCAGCGCGCCAAGGCCGGCCTGCTGGCAGTGGCAAGCTGTCGGCTTATCGTGATATCGTGATTGCTTGGGTCGATGCGGATGGTGATGTGACACTGCACGAGTTGGCAGAGCGACTTGTCGCCGAACATGGCATTGCTGCACATGCATCATCGCTGTCCCGGCTGCTGAGGGAGGCAGGCTTTACCGTTAAAAAAAACGCTGCTGGCCAGCGAAACCGATCGCGCTGACATCGTGCGTGCGCGCCAAGTTTGGTGCACACATCGCCAGCCATGGATGAAAAAACGCCCGGAACGCCTGGTGTTTATCGACGAGACCGGGACCACCACGAAGATGACCCGGCTGCGCGGACGGGCACGGCGGGGCCATCGCCTCAAGATGAAGGCGCCTTTCGGTCACTGGGGCACCCAGACCTTTATCGCCGCCCTGCGCCACGATGGGTTGACCGCCCCCTGGGTGATCAACCGTCCGATGAACCGGCAAATCTTCGAGGCCTATGTCGAGACCCAGCTCGCCCCGACGCTGAAAAAGGGCGACATGGTCATCCTCGACAATCTCTCCAGCCACAAAAGCGAAAAAGCCGCAGCGATCCTGAAAGCACGCGGCGCCTGGTTCTTGTACCTCCCGCCCTACAGCCCGGATCTCAACCCTATCGAAATGGCCTTCGCAAAGCTCAAAGCTCACTTGCGAAAAGCCAAAGCGCGGACCGTCGATGCCCTGTGGCAGGCTGTCGGCTCAATCTGCGAACTCTACCCACCAGACGAGTGCTCGAATTACCTCAAAGCTGCCGGATACGTTGCAGATTAAATGCAAAATGGTCTAGCTGGTTTCCCACAGGCAGGACAGATAAAGTCTGCATTGCGGGCAGTTTTGAATCACACATGCGTCAAGGGGGCTAACAGGTTCGTTATCAGAAGTGATCAGCCTGAAGATGATGATTTGCGGGCGGCTCACGTTGTGTTTCAGAAATGTCGAGGAATTGCGGTTCGAGCTTGTTCCCTGCAAAAGATGTTCGTTGGCCCGAACCGCGTCAACCGGAGGCCGATTGTGGCTGGACCGATTTGCTCAATGCCGCAAGGCTGCGGCAGGGTTGCGATCCTGGGCTTCGGGGATCTGGCACCGCATCAGCAGCGGTTCGTCGCTCTGGGCCTCTTCCGATCGGGTTGCGCCATCGGGGCAACGATAAATGACACGGCAGGCTGAATGACGCCCAAGATCACGGCCACCAAACGGGCTTTGTGAACACCAGATTTCGCAACTGGTCCCTTGCTTCCCGCAAAGATCCTGCAATCGCGCCGCGATATCGACACGTCGCCAATTGCCCGGTTTGCCATAACTGCCCGCAAGAATGGCTATTCCTTCGGACTCGGCCGCTTTCACAGAAAATCCTGACGCGAGAAGACCAACTGCCGCAAAAAATCCGATTGACCGACGCAGCATAACCGATCCTTGTTGAGTCTACTGATCCTGTATTCAAGTCATATTGCGTGCTTGCTGCAAAATGAAGTATGAATTTGTCTTGTCAGGGTGTTGTCAGAGCAGGACTTGGCCAAACTGCCAAACTGCCAAACTGCCAAACTGCCAAACTGCCAACCGGCCTTGCCGGGACCGGGATCAATATTGCCAGTTGAGACTCAGGCCAAAAGTCCGCGGACGAAAAGTTGTTGCCTCATAGAGGGGCGTTTGTGCGTCTTCGTGGTTGCGGTACAAAATCGGATGGGCGTTCAGCACGTTGTTGGCAAATAGCGCAATATCCAGATGCCTGACAGTGATGCCCGCGCGAACCGAGGCCTGAATGGTGGACGGGTTGTGGCGCAGGCCGCCGTCGTAGAATTCGGTGAGAGGGTCTTCCACGACCGAAGGCCGGATCAGGTGTGATGCGAATTCGCTGTCCGCGCGAACGAAAGCTTTGTTCTCGCCGATCTGGGCATCATACTGTGCGGCAAGCGTTGCTGTCCACGGCGGGACGTCGATCGCATCGCCCTTTGCTGCGACAATAAAGCCCGTGCCGGGAACCGTCGCGTCGCCATCGAACGTTGCCGCAGTGTAGCCGGTGGTCGCTTCGATGCTCAGGTGGCTGTCGACAATGATCCGGGCCTGCATGTCGAAGCCCTTGCTTGTCGCGGTGCCTGAATTGGCGGTAAAATTGAGCCCGCACGTCGGTACATAATTCGATGTCTGGATGTTCTTCCATTTTACGTAGAAAACGCTGGAAGAGACCGACAGATGTCCGCCGAACAGCTTGTTCTTGGCGCCCACCTCATAGCTGTCGACCGAATCCGAATTGTAGTCGGTGGGAAAGGTTCCGCCGCACAGCAATTGCGGCAGCGGCGGGGTCGCGCCGCCTACACGATAGCCTTTGGCATATGTGGCATAGTAGAGATTGCCCGGATCGACCTGCCAGGAAATATTGACCTTGGGGGTCAGCGGATGCTCGTTCTTGCTGCTGCCGGCTGTAACCGGGATGCCGCCATTGTCGTAAATATAAGTCGGACCATCTGAATAAGCCGAATAATCAAAATGCGCGATGGCGAAACGTAGTCCGGCATCGATTTTCAACTTTTCGGTTATCTTGTAGCTGACATTGCCAAAGATCGCCCCTTGTTCGTCGTGGGCGGTGATCTTGCTGGTGTAATTCAGATTACCCGGCAGCAGGTCTTCGCCCCAGGCCTGCTGCATCGTTTCGCCCCACAAATACTGGGTGAGCGCGGGGAGCTGCGGATCGACATCGTAATCGTTGTTGAACTGCGTGTTGCGGCCATAGAACGCGCCGATCAGCCAGCCGAACCGCGCCGCTTTGTCGACCGATTCAAACCGGACTTCCTGCGTGAAATTCTTCTGCGTGTTGATTGTCAGCCCCAACGCATCGTAGCGGCCGAATGTGCCAAGGTTCGGCCCGGTGGGCGAGAGCGGCGAGCCCATAACGCAAGTGGTGCAGGGATTGGTCTGCGGGTCTTCGCCCGCCAGCGTGAAGTGCTCGTAATACGACAGGTTGTACAGCGTGCCCGAAAACAGGCTGAGATTTTCGTTGCGGTTGTAATACGAAGTGTTTGAAATAAAATGCACATGTTCGCCGCTGTGCTCGACTTTCAGCGACGCGATATAGAACCGGTCGTGGTCATATTGCGGATCGGGTGAGCCGGTCACGAATTGGCCCTGCGACGGGTCCGATGCACTGACGTAAAACATATCCCAATTGTTCTTGCGGCGATTTTCAAAGTTGAACGCCGGCGTGATGGTCCAGTCGCTGCCGGGCGCATAGGTCAGCGCGGCGCGCAGCACATAAGTACCCGACTGGTTGATATTGGTCTTGAGCGTCGCGTTGGTCTGGTAATCGGCCTGATCGATCCAGCCGCCCTCCTGCCGGTACCAGGCGCTCACGCGGAAACCGAGCTTGTCGTTCACAATCGGGCCACCCACCGCCGCGCCCACTTCGTAGCCCGGCGCGCCGCCTTGCGTGGCGGCGAATTCGGCATGCGCGGTGGCGGTGAAAGTGGTGAGGCTGGGCTGGTTGGTGATGTAGCGGATCGCGCCGCCTTCCGCGCCGGTGCCGAACAGCGTGCCCTGCGGCCCGCGCAAGACTTCGACGCGCGCAAGATCGAACACGTTCGGCAGTGAATTGGTGGCTTCGACATCGATGTTGCGGATCTGCACCGGGGTATCATCGATATAGATGCCGGTGGTGCCCGAACCGGCGGTCGAACTGATCCCGCGGATCGAAATGTTGTTGTTGGTGGGGTCGATCGCCACGCCGGGGGTGAATTTCGCCAGATCCTGGGCATTCTTGACGCCCACGATATCGAGCTTTTTGGTATCGAACGCGGTGATGCTGATCGGCACGCGCGAGAGGATTTCGGTCCTGCGCGTTGCGGTCACGACAATGTCGCCGGCGTTGACCGGGTCGGCACCCGCCGCGTGACTGGCATCGGGGCGCGACTGCGCAAAACTGTGCGGCGCGCCGGCCAGCAGCAGCGCCAGCGCCAGAGCCGATACGGACAACCGGATAGTGCACCTCGACATCGTTATTGCCTTTCGCTTGATACAGTGTGGTCCCGGGGCATTGCCGCTCAATGCCCCCCCGCCAGCGCGGCCTGGATTTCGCGTTCGCGCCGCCGTTCGCTGCGTGTGATGATGATCGAAGACAGCGTGACCCCGATCGCCACCACGGCGACAATCAGGCTGCCGAGCGCGTTGATATCGGGCGTTACCCCCAGCCGGACTTTGGCCCAGACCAGCATCGGCAGCGTGTTGTAACCGGGCCCGTTGGTGAAGCTGGTGATCACCACATCGTCGAGCGAAATGGTAAAGGCGAGCAACCACGCCGACAGGATCGCCGGCGAGATCACCGGCAGCGTGATGTCTTTGAGCACTTGCCACGGCGCCGAGCCCAGATCGAGCGCGGCTTCCTCGATCGAAACATCGATCGACGACAGCCGTGAGGTGATCACGGTTGTCACATAGGTCATGCTGAACGTGATGTGCGCAATCAGCAGCGTTGAAAATCCGCGCCGCGCGGGCCAGCCGATCCATTTGGCCATCAGCAGGAACAGCAGCAGCGTGGAAACCCCGGTCAGCACTTCGGGCATGACCAGCGGCGTGGTGATCAGCCCGGACAGCATCGTGCGCCCGCGGAACGGCCCGAAACGCACCAGCGCTATTCCCGCCATCGTGCCGAGGATCGTCGCGATGGTGGCGCTGGTCAGCGCAAGCCGCAGGCTGAGCCACGCAGCATCGAGAATCTGCGAGTTTTCGAACAGTCTGCCGTACCACACCGTCGAAAAGCCGCCCCACACCGTGACCAGCCGCGACTTGTTGAACGAAAACACGATCAGCGAGATGATCGGCGCATAGAGATAGACATAGCCAAGGCACATCATCGTCAGCAGGAACCGCGACAGCCGCTTCATCGCGTGCCCCCCGCTTCGGCGCGCGACTGGAACCGGGTATAGGCCATCAGCGGCATCACCAGAATGACCAGCAGCGCCACCGAAATCGCCGAGGCCATCGGCCAATCGTGATTGAGCCCGAATTCCTGCGAAATGATCGCGCCGACCATCGGGTCCGACTGGTTGCCGACGAGGCTCGGGATAACCAGTTCGCCTGCCGCAGGGATGAACACCAGCAGCCCGCCGGCGATGATCCCGGGCATCGACAGCGGCAGCGTGACATCAAGAAAGACCTGAACCGGGCGCGACCCCAGATCCATCGCGGCTTCATCGAGCGTGCGGTCGAGCTTTTCCAGATTGGCATAGAGCGGCAGGATCATGAACGGCAGGTACGAATAGACCACCACGAATATGACCGCGAAATTGGTGTACATGATCTGGATATTGGCAATGTGCCAGGCTTGCGGAACAACCACGTTATAAAGCCCGGTCAGCAGGTGATTGAACCAGCTGTTGTTGCCCATCAAGCCGATCCACGCATAGACCCGCAGGAGAAACGACGTCCAGAACGGCAGCACGATCATCATCAGCAGCACGCGATTGACCGCTTTGGGCACGCGGGTGAGGCCAAGCGCCATCGGATAGCCGATCAGCAGGCACAGCACTGTCGCGATCGAGGCGTTGAACAGCGACACGGCAAACGCGCGAATGTAGATGCTGTCGGAAAACAGCCGCTGGAAATTGTCGAACGAGAGATAGGGCCAGGTTTTCAGGAATTCGTACGGCGGCGAATTGAGGATCGGCACGGCAAAGCTCAGCGCCGAAACGATGCAGATCGGCAGAAAGATAAACACGATCGCCCAGGCATAAGGCAGGCCGATGATCAGATCGGACCAGCCCCGACGATCGAACCATGACGCCGGCTTCATGCCTCGTCCTCGAACAGCATGATCGCCGCGGGATCGATCGCAAGGTAGACTTCGTCTTCCCAGGTCGCGACGATGTCATCGTCGCCGGCGCGCAGATCGTTGGTGGCATTGACGCGGATCAGCGACCCCGCCGGCATTTTGACGCGATAGAGCGAGTCCTTGCCGAAATAGCCGAAATCCTGGACCACGCCTTGCATGGTGTTGACCGCGCTTGCGGGCGGCTGGCGCGACATATGCACTTTTTCGGGCCGAAAGGCGCACGTCAGCCGCGTTTTGCCGTGCAGCTGGCCGCGTCGCAGCGCCTGCAACGTCACGCCGATTTCGGGCACGGCAATATGCGCAAACTGATCGTCCTGGCGGACCAGTTCGGCGTCGAACAGATTGACCGACCCGATGAACGACGCGACGAACCGGCTGCTCGGGAATTCATAGACATTCTTGGGCGTGTCGAGCTGCCGGATCGAGCCGCTGTCCATGATCGCGATGCGCGAGGCCAGCGTCATCGCCTCTTCCTGATCGTGGGTGACCACCACAAATGTAATGCCGGTTTCGTATTGAATATTGGCGATTTCAAACTGGGTCTGCTCGCGCAGTTTCTTGTCGAGCGCGCCCAGCGGTTCATCGAGCAGCAGCAGCTTGGGCTGTTTGGCAAGCGCGCGCGCCAGGGCCACACGCTGGCGCTGCCCGCCCGAGAGCTGGTGCGGATGACGCCTGGCAAAGGCTTTGAGTTGCACCAGATCGAGCATCGCCGCGACGCGGTCGTCGCGTTCGGATTTGGTCATGCGCTCGTGCTTGAGCCCGTAGCCGATGTTCTTTTCGACCGTCATATGCGGAAACAGCGCATAGGACTGGAACATCATGTTGACCGGGCGGTGGTAGGGCGCGATCCCCGCCATGTCTTCGCCATCGATGAAAATCTGGCCCGATGTGGGCTCTTCAAACCCGGCCAGCATGCGCAGCAGCGTCGTCTTGCCGCATCCCGACGAGCCGAGCAGCGCAAACAGCTCGCCTTTGCCGATATCGAGCGACACGCGATCGACCGCAGTGAACTGGCCGAATTGCTTGGTGACAGTGCGGACCGAAATGAACCGGTCGGACGGCGTTGCGGATAAAGGATCGCGATCCACCGGCTAGCTCGCCTTGATCGCGTTGACGGCGTCGTTGATCAGCCGGCTGTCCGCCGCCGACAGCGATTTGGGTGCATAGAGCCGCGCGAGAATGTCTTTGGTGGGATAGATCGTCGGATCGTTCAGCACGCTACGATCGACGAATTTGCGCGAGGCGAGATTGGCATTGGCATATTTGATATGGTTGGTGCACTGCGCGATCACTTCGGGCATCATCATGTAATTCATGAATGTATAGGCATTGTCCTTGTTGAGCCCGTCCGAAACGATGCAATGCATGTCGACCCATGCCGGGGCTTTGGTTCTGGGGACAAAATAGCCCAGGTTGATATCGACGCCCGCTTCCCTGGCGCGCCGCCGCGCCGTGGCGTAATCGCCCGACCAGTTGTTCACCGCGCACATTTCCTTGTTGGGCAGCGAGACCAGGAAGTTCGAGCTGTCGAATGTCCGCACGTAGGGTCTGATCCGCCTGACCGTCCGGACCACGTCATCCATCACCGCCTTGGTGTAGACGTCTTGCGGCTTGCCCAGATACGACATGACGATCCACACCAGCGACTCGTCATCGAGCAGCGAAATGCCGCAATCGGCGATTTTGGCGGCATTGGCGGGATCGAAAATCGTGTCGAGCGATTCGAGATCGGCATCGGGAAGCCGCTGGCGAACCATGTCGAGATTGTACGTCATGCCGGTCGAGCCCCACATATAGGGCATGCCATAGGCATTGTCGGGGTTGTAACCGGCGGCAATCGCCAGCACCGCCGGATCGAGGTTCTTCCAGTTTGGCAGCCGATGCTTGTCGAGCCGGTCGTAAACCCCCGCTTTCACGAAATCGCGCAATGTCACCCCGGCATGGTTCACCAGATCGTAGCCGGTGCTGCCGGCCAGCATCTTGGCTTCCATTTCGGGGGTCGAATTATAGGTATCGTAATTGACTTTGATGCCGGTGGCCTGCGAAAAATCGGCAATGGTGTTCTCGCCGATATAGTCGGCCCAGTTGTAGATGTTGAGCTCGCTGCCGGCTTTGGTGCAGCTCGCGCACCAGGGTATCGCAAGCAGCGGGGCCGACAGCTTCAGCGCCTCGCGGCGCGTGAGGGTCATGACAGATCTGGCCCGGTTTTGATCAAGCCGTGCCGCTCAGCCATCGGCATTCAGTTCCTGCCGCAGGGCGGCATTGCGCTCGGCCATTTCGCTCGCCGCGGGCGGGGTGCCGAGGCGCACAACCGGCAGCACTTTGCGCATCTGGTCGTGGTGGCGGCGAACGCTCATTTCCAGATCGGACAAGTGGAAGTCTTCAAAGGCCGACGATTTCATCGATTCATTCGACCAGATCGACAGCTGCCGGTCTTCTTCGAAAGTAACCCGGTCGATCCGTGCCATCAGGTAGCGCGCCAGCCGCTGCCGGCGGTTTTCGGTCGGATAGCGATAGACCGAAGTGCGCACCACCGACCGGTTCACGCCGACCGGAAACTCCTGGTAGAAATAAGCCGCTTCCGGCCCGAGGAAGAACACATTGTTGGGAAACAGCCCGAAATACGACCACAAGTGATGACGTTCTGCGGGCAGACCCGCCAGCGGTTCGGTAATCCGGGTATAATTCTTCACGCTCCAGCGCCGGCCGCTGTCGGGCGCAAACACGCCTTTGGCGACCGACAGCCCGGGGCCGTAAGCATAGTCCTTGTAATTGAACCCGTAGAGATCCTGCAGCGCGGGGTGAGCGATCGGCACGTGGTAGCCTTCGTTGTCGACATCGCGCACCGACTTCCAGTTGACGTCGATTTCCGAAAACTGCGGCACGCCGGTCGGCACCAGGCTTTCGGTCTGGTGCAGGGCGAATTCGGCCTCATAGGGCTGGAGGTACTCTTTGACCGATCCCTGCGGCCCGGGCGCAAAGCGCACGAACATGAAGCCCATCCAGATTTCGAGCTCGATCGGCGCGAGGCCGAACTTGCTCTTGTCCATCCCGGGGTACGAGTCCGGCCGCGCCGGCCCGCGCAGACTGCCATCGAAATTGTAGACCCAGCCGTGGAACGGGCAGACAATCGCATTGGTGCAATGGCCGGCCTGCTGCGCCACAACCCGCGAGCCGCGGTGGCGACACAGATTGTGAAACGCGCGGCACACCCCGTCGTCGCCGCGCATCACCATGGCGCGTTCGGGGCCGATATCGAACGTGATGAAATCGCCGGGCTTCGGCACATCGCTGACATGGCCGATCACTTGCCAATGCGTCTTGAACAGCTGTTCCATTTCGAGGGCGAGGAAGCCTTCGTCGTGATAGGCCCATCCAGGCAAGCCGCGGCGGTCCCAATCTTTGACCCGATCGATGGCCTGATCGCGGTCTTTGACATCCTGGCTCGCTGTATTGGTCATTTCGCTACCTCGACTTGCGGTGTTTGAACGCGTTGCGGTTGATATCCAGGGGCTCAGAGCAGATTGCGTGGTGGCGCTGCCGACGCGCAAGCGCGATCTGACTATGACCCGCCATTTGGCTCCCTCAACCAAGTCTGCGTCCTTGCAATACCTACCGCAGATCAACCGACGCGCAAGGTGTCATCGAGAAAGGGCGGATTGCGATCGCGCCAGCATCCACGCGACCAATCCGCGCCCCATTCAGCCTCTCGCTTGCATGGCGCAAATATTGTAGGCTTTGCTTACAGATCGGGCGCAGGTTCGAACCCGGCGAGAGGAGACAGCGAATGCGACAATGGGTGGTCTTGCAGGGGTCGACGTCGCTCGACGGCTTGCAGTTGCGCGAGGCGGCTGAGCCGGTGCCGGCGGCGGGCGAAGTGCTGGTGCGCGTGCGTGCCTGCTCGCTCAATTATCGCGATCAGGCGATCCCGCTGGGGTTGTACATGGGCGGGCCGGTTGCGTCCGACACGGTGGCCCTGTCCGATGGCGCGGGCGAAGTGGTGGCGCTGGGGGAAGGGGTGACCGATTACGCGATCGGGGACCGCGTTGCCGGGCTGTTCTTTCAGAACTGGAGCGATGGCCCGCCGTCGCCCGGAGTCGGCCCGGCGCTTGGCGCAGCAGGCGCGCCGGGCATGTTGCAGGAACTGGTGGCGCTGCCGGCGCATGGTGTGATCCGCATTGCCGACAGCCTGAGCTTTGAGGAAGCGGCGTGTCTGCCCTGCGCCGGGGTGACCGCGTGGAACGCGCTGATGGCCGGGCCACGCCCGCTGCGCGCGGGCGAAAGCGTGCTGGTGCTGGGCACTGGCGGTGTCTCTTTGCTCGCCCTGCAGATTGCCAAGGCGATGGGGGCAACGGTGGTCGCGACTTCGTCAAGCGATGCAAAGCTGGCGCGCGCGCAAGCGCTGGGCGCCGATCACCTGATCAATTATCGCACCACGCCCGAATGGGGTGCCGAAGCCGCGCGGCTGACCGGCGGGATCGACCATGTCGTCGAAGTCGGCGGGGCAGGCACATTGGCGCAATCGATCGCGGCGGTGGGGTTTGGCGGCGAAATCGCGCTGATCGGCGTGCTGACGCGCGAAGGCAACACCAGTCCGCACGGACTGATGTTCAAAGGCGCGTCGATCCGCGGGATATTTGTCGGGTCGCGCGCAATGGCCAGCGGGCTGAACGCGCTGGTCGATGCGCACGCGATCAGGCCGGTGATCGATCGCCGGTTCGCGATGGCCGATGCGCGCGAGGCCTGGCGCTATCAGGCGTCACCCGAACTGTTCGGCAAAGTCGTGATTACGCTGTGATACAAGGCGTCATTTAATTGGTGTCGTCATTCCAGACTTGATCTGGAATCCAGCAATAAACGAATGCGGCAGCATTTCTGCCGCAAGGCAGTTTGGCTACGCCAAAGACGCTGCCGCGTCCGAAGTTTACTGGATTGCAGATCACGTCTGGAATGACGGAGTTCTATTTAGCTGCCGACGGTATGACGTGTCATCGTATGGGGTGGTTAGTTTAGCCCCGATTACGCTGTAACCCAATCGTGGAGCGTCTTCAGCGAGGTGATGGTCGCGTGT
>CAITOD010000411.1 GCA_903893935.1 uncultured Sphingomonadales bacterium | reverse complement strand
GATCGTGGTGATCTGCGCGCCGAGATAGCGCGATTCGGGGCTGTCGGCAGCGCTGTGGTTTTGCGAACTCGCATCGCAGCCGGCCAGTTTCAACTGCGCATCCATCGCCAGAAAATCGGTCGGGCCATACATCGAGACAATCGCGCTGACATGGTCGTCGGCGCCGGGCGCCAGCGCGGCCGGATCGTTGAACCGGGCCACGCCCGGGCTCATACCGGTATCGAGCGCGATATTGGCGCCTGCGGACTGACCCCACAGCGCGATTTTCGTCGGATCGATGCGATAGCGCGCGGCATTGGCGCGGATGAAGCGCAGCGCCGATTTCATGTCCTGCACCGCGGCGGGGAATTTCGCCTCGCCGCTCATCCGGTAATCGATGCTGACAAACGCAAAGCCGGCGGCGTTGAGCGCGTTGGCGTCATCGCGAAAACCGCGCCCGAACATGCGTTTGTCGCCAAACATGAACGCGCCGCCATGCGCGAACACCACAGCCGGGAACGGCCCGGCGCCGGCGGGCACGTAAATGTCGAGCGTTTGGCTGGGCGATGTGCGGCCATAGGCCACATCGGCGAAATCGGGTGTGCGCGCCTGCCCGGTATAGACCCATACGCCCGCAGCGAGGCCCGCCACCACGAGCAGCGCAATCGCGCGGATGATCATTTTGCGCATATCAGCGATCCTCGTCCATACGCACCGCCATCGCGGCAAACCCGGTTGCCAGCATCGGCACGCAGAAAATTCCGAACACCACGACCAGCGGCAGCCCCGCGCTAAGCGCCGCACCACCGATCAACGGCCCGAGCAGCGCGCCGACCCGGCCGATACCCATTGCCCAGCCGAGCCCGGTCGCGCGCATTTCGGCCGGATAAATCGCCGCAGCGAGCGGATAATTGCCGTTCACGCCGCCCTGCAGCGTGACGCCGATGAAGAAACACACCCACAACAGCGGCGTAAGGCTCATATGCACGCCCCCGAACACCACGAACAGAATGCTCGCCAGCGCGAGGTTACCAAACACCAGCTTGCGCAAGTCCATCCGCATCGCGGCGAAGCTGATAAGAATCGTGCCGACGCACGATCCCACGCTGTAGATCGAACTGGCGATAATCGCCTGGCCTTGCGGCAGGCCTGCCGCGATCGCCAGTTTGGTGATCCAGCTGGCGATGAAATAGAGCGCCATGAAGCCGCCCACAGTCGCGACCCACAGCAACAAAGTATTGCGCCGGCGTCCGCCGCCGATCGTCTCGGCAATCGAATGCTGCGTTCGATGCGCGGTTTCGGGCGCTTCGGGCAGCAGGAACCAGCACACCGGCACCAGCAGCAGCGTCAGCCAGCCCGCCGCCGTGAACACCGCGGCCCAGCCATGTTGCGGCAAAGCCCAGGCGGTCGCAAACCCGGCAATCGTGGCCCCGATCGGATAGCCGGCTTGCGGCACGCCGGCGGCGACATGGCGCCAGCGTTCGGGCGCAAACCCGGCCGACAGCGCGGTGATGCTGGCGAGCACGGTGCCGATCCCCACGCCCACCACCAGCCGCAGCGCGGCCAGCGTCCAGATATCGGGCGCAAAGGCGCTGGCGACCATTGCGCCTGCCATCAGCGCGAGCGCGAACAGGATCACCGGGCGGCGGCCCAGCCGGTCCGCCAGCGGCGCCAGAAACAACCCGCCCAGCCCCATGCCGACCAGACCGGCGCTGAACACCACCGAAAACTGCGCCGCGCCGACGCCGAAATGCTGCTGCAGCACAGGCGCAACATATGTGAGCGTGAAAATGTTCACGCCGTCGAACATGTTGAGCACGAAACACAGCGCCATCACGGCGATGCCGCGGCCGCCCCATGTCCCCGCCGTGTGGTCTTGATCAGTTTGCATTGAAGCAACCGAACCTTGGAAAAGACGATCCGTCGCTCTGACAAGCGACGGATCGTCCCGGGAGGGAACCACCGGGTGCAAGGCTCAGAACTTCGTCCCGATGCGCACCCCGAACAGCCGGGGCAGAGTGACACCGTAGCTGAGCGCCTGCGTCGGATAGACCGAATTGGCCACTTCGGCAGAGGGTACCGATCCGGTGTAACCGCCGTAAGCGCCATTGTAACCGTTCGGGCCGGACGTGCGCTGCAGCTTGTTTTCGATGTTTTCGACAAACAGCTGCACGGTCACTCTGTCAGCCGCGGTTGCGTATGTCAGGCTGGCTTGCGTGCGGGTAAACGAGGGTTGCGTGAACTGCACCGCGTTGGCGTAATCGGTCAGCACGTAGGACGAACTGATTTTGGTGTTTACGCGCGCGCGGATTTCGGCGCCGTCGTTCAGCGCGAAATTGTGCGTTGCCCCCAGATTGATCGTCCATTTCGGCGAATTGGGAAGCTGGTAATCGCGGAAGTCGGCATAAGTCGGATTGAACGGGTTGCCGCCATTGCCGGTCAACAGGCTGACGATCCGCGTGTGGTTGTAGGCGACCGAAGCGCTGAGTGAAGTGTCCTTGTCGACCTGGTACCGCAGATCGTTTTCCCAACCGTAGATTTCGGTCGGCACGACTTTGGTATACAGCACGCCGACCACGCCGTTGGCGGTGCCGAACAGAACCAGGCCGTTGATCTGGTCCTTCGAATAATCATAATAATACAACGAACTGGTAAAAGTCAGCCCTGGCAACGGGCGCCCCTTGAAGCCAAGTTCATACGCGGTCAGTTCTTCGGGTCCATATGCTGCGGTCGAGTTGGTCGACGGATCGAAATCGTTGAACCCACCGCCTTTGAAGCCCGTAGAGACTGTGCCGTAAATCAGGTTGTTGGGAGTCAGCTGGTAGTTGATGCCGGCCTTCCACGTAATTTTGTGATCGCTTTCGGTGCCATTGTTGGGGCCGCCGATACAATTGTTGGGATATGTGGTCGGCTGGCCATTGGCGCCGATGCAGGGATTGCCCACCGCAAACGTGCCGACCCGGCCGTTCTGGTCATGCGTATAGCGGCCCCCGCCGACCACCGACAGCTTGTCGTTGAAATGGTAGGTCGCCTGGGCAAAAAAACCGTAAGACTTGTGCTGGGTTACGTTGAGCGGATCGATCGCCAGGTTCCAGGTGTTGTAATTGGTCACCGTCGCAACCGGCGCGTTCCAGTTGGTATCGCTCTCGTTGATATGTTCGTGGTAGTAATTGGCACCAGCCACGTAATCGAGCGGACCTTTGTCCACATTCGACAGCCGGGCTTCGAACTGGGTGGTGTTGAACACGCCGCTGTAATCTTCGAGCGCGAACTGCGCTGCCGGCGCCGGCAGCACAACGCCCGGCGGGCCATGGGCGGCACCGGTGTCGAACGGATTGCCGTTGGCGGTGTTCTGGCTGTGATCGGTGAAATGCTGCTCGTTGCCAAGTACATCGAGCTGAACGCCGCCGAACTTCCAGTTGAGCTGTTCGTTGAAGTTACGGAAGTGGACATTGACGAATGAAGGAATGTAGTTCGGAATAATATCGAACGCTGCCGAACCGCCCTGCTTCAAATTGTCGTCGATCGCCGCACTGTTGCCGGCGCCGCCCTGATGCCCGATCGTCGCGATGGCCTTGAACGTGATATCCGAGGTCGGCTTGAACAGCAGCGAGGCCCTGCCGGTCTGATCGCTCTGGTCGTTCTTGGCAGGCAGGCCAGCGGCCGAAAGCGCGTAGGACGATCCACCGGTCGCGGTCGGATCGCCGGTTACCGTGGTATTGACCGGTGTGAGATAGCCGTCGCGCTGGTTGAAGTTCCCCGCCAGGCGCAAAGCCAGCATGTCGTTGATTGGCACGTTGACCGCGCCTTCGCCGCGCCGCGTGTTGTAATTGCCGACTTCGAAGCGGGCATAACCGTTGAAATGGCCGATCTCGGGTGCCTTGGTGATGACGTTGATCGCACCGCCGCTGGAACTGCGCCCATAGAGCGTTCCCTGCGGGCCCTTTAGCACTTCAACGCGTTCGATATCGAAAAAGGCGACGCCTTCTTCCTGCCCGCGGCCGATAAAGGCACCATCGATATTGAAGGCAATGCCAAGCTCGCCTTTCGACGTCTGGTCGGTCGAAGTGACGCCGCGGATCGACACGTTGGTGCCGAATGTGCCGGTGCCGATGGTTACGCCGGTGACGAGGTTTTGAACATCGGTCACCGAATTAACGCCGACCGTGCGCAGATCATTGCCGCCAAGCACCTGAATGGCAGCAGGGACTTTGAGCGAGCTTTCCGAGCGCTTGAATGCGGTCACGATGATTTCATCGGTACCGACGGTTGGTGCAGCCGGCTGGCCGGCAGCGGGTGCCGCCGGAGCAGCGTCCGCGTGTGCTGCGACTGGCGCCAGCGCCACCAGCAGCGCCGAACCGGCGAGCGCGCGGCAGCGCATCGAAAGCGCATAACGCGCACTTTCGCCATGGGCGGCATACGTTGTCTTGGCCATGATTTCCCCCTTCAAGATCCATCCCGAAATATCCGGCTTTGACCGGCTATGATCCCGATTACCCTGTCGCACCGGCAAATGCGCCTAGACATAGGTCGAGCCGGCCCGGCTTGCCCGTAGCGCCGCGTGCGATATGTTTGCCGCCAAACACGAAAACGCCAAACACGAAAACGGGTGTGCGGGGGAAGATGATGCGGGTTCTGCTGGTCGATGATCATCCGCTGTTCCGCCAGGCGCTGGCGGCCACCGTCAGCCAGATCGGCGTCGATGTGCGGATCGAACAATGCGACACGCTGGCGGCCTTGCGCGCGTGGCTGGCCGATGATCCGCTGGCGGCGCTCGTGCTGCTCGATCTCAATCTGCCCGACAGCGCCGGGATCGGCGGGCTGCTCGCGCTCAAGGCGCATTATCCGGCGCTTGCGGTGGCGATCGTTTCGGCCACCGACGATGCGGAAACCGTGGCCACCGCGCAAGCCTGCGGCGCGGCCGGGTTCATTTCAAAGGCGGCGGGGATCGCCGAGCTGTCGGCGGCGGTGCTCGCGCTGGTTGGTGGCGAAACGTGGTTTCCCGAAGCCGAACCCGGCGATGGGCGCGCAGGCCTCACCACCACGCAGGCGCGCATTCTCGATGGCGTGCACCGCGGGCTGATGAACAAGCAGATCGCCTATGAACTGGGGATCAGCGAGGCGACGGTCAAATACCATCTGACCGGGCTGTTCCGCAAAATGGGGGTGCAGACGCGCGCTCAATTGCTCGCGCTGGCGCGCGACCGTTCTGGCTGATCGCGGCGCGCGGCGGCTTCGGCCAGCACCGCGCGCAAGGCAAGCGGGGCAACCGGCTTGCTGAACAGGATGATCCCTTCGCGCGCCAGGGCCTCGGCCCAGCCGTCCTCGCTCGTCGCCGTCACCAGCAACCGCACGCGCGCGCGCGGCGCGAGCGCGCGCAGCAGGGCGAGCCCGTCGGTGCCACCCAGATGATAATCGGCCAAAGCGGCGTCCCACAATCCTTCCGGCACCTTCCCGGCCGCATCGACCGCGGTCACCACCCCGCCCCAGCGTTCGATCAGCGCGGTCGTGCCGAGCAGGACATCGGCTTCATCATCGATGCACAGCACGCGCAAGCCCGCCAGATCGACGCCCTGCAGTGCCAGACGCGGATGCGCCGGCACCGCATGGGTCAAAGGCAGGCCGACCGAAAACGTGCTGCCCGCCCCCGGGCGCGACCGCACCATCAGCGGATGATCGAGCATCTGCGCGATCCGCGCGACGATCGACAGGCCAAGCCCTGCGCCTTCGGCCAATTGCCGCCCTTCGG
>CAITOD010000410.1 GCA_903893935.1 uncultured Sphingomonadales bacterium | reverse complement strand
GTGATCCTGATCGATGCGCGCAAGGGCGTGCTCGTGCAGACGCGGCGCCATTCGTACCTCTGCCACCTGATCGGCATTCGCAACGTGGTGCTGGCGGTCAACAAGATGGACCTGATCGGATATGATCAGGCGCGCTACGACGCGATCGTGCGCGACTATGCCGAATTCGCCCGTTCGATCGGCATCGAGACATTTACCGCGCTGCCGATTTCGGGGTTCAGGGGCGACAATGTCACCACGCGCTCGCCGGCCACCCCGTGGTATGCCGGGCCGACGCTGATCGAACATCTCGAAACGGTCGAACTCGATGCCGCGCGCGATCGCGAACGCGCGTTCCGCATGCCGGTGCAATGGGTGAACCGGCCCAATCTCGATTTTCGCGGGTTTTCGGGGCTGATTGCGAGCGGCGCGGTGGCCGTGGGCGACCTGATCCGCGTGGTGCCTTCGGGCAAGACCAGCACGGTCACCCGCATTGTCACGCTCGATCGCGATCTCGAGCGCGCCGTGGCCGGGCAGTCGGTCACGCTGTGCCTCGCCGATGAAATCGACTGTTCGCGCGGCGACGTGATCAGCCTCGCCGATGCGCCGCCGCAAGTGGCCAACCAGTTCGAAGCAACGCTGGTGTGGCTGTCGGATGAAGCCTTGATCCCCGGCCGCGCCTATTGGCTCAAACTGGCGACGCAGACCGTTTCGGCGACCGTGCAGGCGCCCAAGTACACGGTGAATGTCAACACGCTCGAGCGCATCGCCGCCAAGACGCTCGATCTCAACGCGATCGGCGTGGCCGAAGTCGCCACCGACAAGCCGCTGGTGTTCGATGCTTATGCCGAAAACCACACCACCGGCGGGTTCATCCTGATCGACAAGATCACCAATGCGACGGTCGGCGCGGGCATGCTCAATTTTTCGCTGCGGCGCGCGCAGAACGTGCACTGGCAGGCGATCGACGTAACGCGCGAGGCACGCGCGAGACTGAACGGCCAGACCGCGCATGTGCTGTGGTTCACCGGGCTGTCGGGCTCGGGCAAATCGACGATTGCCAATCTGGTCGAGAAAAAGCTTCACGCGCTGGGCAAGCACACTTTCCTGCTCGATGGCGACAACGTGCGCCACGGGCTCAACAAGGACCTGGGCTTTACCGAGGCCGACCGCATCGAAAACATCCGCCGCGTTGGCGAAGTGGCGCGGCTGATGACCGACGCCGGGCTGATCGTGATCACCGCCTTCATCAGCCCGTTCCGCGCTGAACGCCAGCTGGTGCGCGCGATGATCCCCGAGGGCGAGTTCGTCGAGATTTTCATCGACACCCCGCTCGAGGAAGCCGAACGGCGCGATGTCAAAGGGCTTTACAAAAAGGCGCGTGCGGGCACGCTCAAGAACTTCACCGGGATCGACAGCCCCTATGAAGCCCCCGAAAACCCCGAAATCCGGGTCGACACCACGCGCGAAAGTGCCGAACAGGCAGCCGAACGCATTGTCGACCGGGTGATCGGCCAATGGATGCCGGTGATTTGATGGAACCCCGGGCGATGACCGATGCCGAGCTTGCCGCGCACCTTGCCGAAATCGCCGGGCGCCTGCTGATCACCGTGCGCGATTGCGGCGTGCTCGCGCTCAAAGCGCTGGGCGGCGCGGGCGATGCCACCGCCAACCAGTTCCTGTGCCACGCCTTGCGCGAGGCGCGACCCGGCGATGCGCTGCTGTCCGAAGAGGAAAAGGACAATTTCGAGCGGCTGACGTACAGCCGCGTGTGGATTGTCGATCCGGTCGACGGCACGCGCGAATATGGCGAAGCGCGCGCCGACTGGGCGGTCCATGTCGGGCTCGCCATCGATGGCGTGGCCACCTTTGGCGCGGTCGCATTGCCCGGCGCCGGGCTGGTTATCCGCAGCGATCAGCCGGGCGAAGTGCCAGCCGCGCCCGACCGGCTGCGCATGGTGGTCAGCCGCTCGCGCCCGGCCAGGGAAGCGCTCGCAGTGGCCGAAATGCTGGGTGCTGAGCTGATCCCGATGGGCAGCGCCGGCGCCAAGGCGATGGCGGTGGTGCGGGGCGAAGCCGATATCTATCTCCACACCGGCGGGCAATACGAATGGGATTCGTGCGCACCGGCCGCGGTTGCGCGCGCGCACGGCCTGCACGTCAGCCGCGCCGATGGCGCGCCGCTGGTCTACAACCAGCGTGATACTTATATGCCCGATTTGCTGATCTGCCGCGAAGCGCACGCGCCACTGGTGCTTGACGCAATGGCGCGGATTGCGGGCGGGTAAAACGTTCATTGCGGATCGGGCTGCGCTTTTGGCGCTTCGTTCGCGGCGCTACCCGAAGGTCTGGATCAGACTGAGCCGGGATTCGCCAATGGTGCCGTTCGACCGCATGCTGCCCGATTATCAGGCCTGGGTGGCGCAGCTTGGCACGCTGCCGGCCGGGTCGCTGACGCTCGCCGGGCTGCTCGCGCTGTGGATGGCCTGCCGGCTGCTGGCGCCGTTCGTGATCGTGCTGCCGGGGCTGCTTGCGGGCGCTGGCGTGGTCTGGTGGTTAGGGACCTGGCACAGCTGGCATCCGCTGTTCGCTGCGCTGGCGGGCCTGGCGGTGGCGGCGGGGCTGTTTCAGCTGTTCGCCAATGTCTTCGCGGCGCGCTGCGCGTCTGCGGCGATCGCCGCACCTTTGGCGACGGTCGCGCTTTGGCATCTGGCGGCAGGCGCATTCCCGTGGGCCTGGGCGCTCGCCATCACGGGCGCGGGCG
>CAITOD010000409.1 GCA_903893935.1 uncultured Sphingomonadales bacterium | reverse complement strand
TGCAGCAAGTTGGCGGCGACCAGCGGCCCCGCCAGCCCGAGCGTGGCGCGCCATTCGGCGTAAAGCGTGCGGGGAGGGCTTTCGAACATGACCCGAGCGCCTTATGCGGATGCGCGCCCGGATGAAAGCCAAACCGGGCGAAGGACACATCGATGCATAAAACCCGGATCGCAATGCTGATCGTGCTCGCGCTGGCTGGCTGCGGCCAGCGGCAGGCCGAAGCGCCGGTTGAAGCCGCTGCCAGCGCGCCCGCTGCCTCGCCTTTGGGCGGCGCGCCGGTGGCGTTTGCGATCTGCCTGTCGTGTCATGCGGTCAAACCGGGCGTGACAGTGATCGGCCCCAGCCTCCATGGGGTCTATGGCACGCGCGCGGGCGCGGTGCCGCCGGATTATGCGTTCAGCGCGGCGTTGAAGAAATCGGGGCTGGTGTGGAACGATGCCACGCTCGACAGATGGCTGACCAGCCCGGTCACCACGGTGCCTGGCACGTATATGGGCTATGCCGGGCAGCCCGATCGCGCCAAACGGGCGCAGATTATCGCCTATCTCAAGACGTTGCATTGAAAGCGCTAACGGCAAATTAAACCTGTCGCGCAGGGCATTGGGGTCTATGGTCGCCCCCATGGCCCAGCGCGATACCCCCAAGGATGATGCTAAACCAAAGCCAGGCGGCCTTTGGCGCACGATCGCCGATCACCCGCTGGCGCGGCTTGGCCCGGGGCTGATCACCGGGGTGGCGGACGACGACCCGAGCGGGATCGCGACATATTCGCAAGCCGGCGCGCAGTTCGGGCTCAACATGCTGTGGACGATGCCGCTGTGCTATCCGCTGATGTCGGCGGTGCAGTTGATGTGCGCGCAGATCGGGCGAGTGACCGGCAAAGGGCTCGCCGCCAATATCAAGACAGCGTTTCCGCCGCTGGTGCTGCGCGGGGTGGTCGTGCTGCTGCTGATTGCCAACACGCTGAATATCGCCGCCGATGTCGCGGCGATGGGCGAAGCGGGCGAACTGGTGACCGGGATCGGGCGGCACTGGATGACGCTGTTTTTCGTGGCGCTGACGTTGGCACTGCAAATCGGCGTCCCCTATCACCGCTATGTCGTCTATCTCAAATGGCTGACGCTGTCGTTGCTCGCGTATGCGCTGGTGCTGTTCACCGTGCATGTGCCGTGGGGCGAAGTGGCGCTGCGCACGCTCTGGCCGCGCTTCACGCTCAACGCGACATCGGCGGCGGTAATTGTCGGGGTGTTGGGCACGACGATCAGCCCCTATCTGTTTTTCTGGCAGGCGTCCGAAGAAGTCGAAGACATGCACCGCCGGCGCGGACGCCCGCTGATCGGCCGTGGTGCGGGTGCGGCGCAGCCTGAATTGCGCCGGATGCGCTGGGACACGTGGTCGGGGATGTTCTATTCGGACCTTGCCGCTTATTTCGTGATTCTGGCGACCGCGGTCACACTCCATGTCGGCGGCATCACCAATATCACCACCGCGGCACAAGCCGCGAGCGCGCTGCGGCCGCTGGCGGGCAATTTTGCCTTTGTGGTGTTTACGGTCGGCCTGATCGGGGTCGGACTGATCGGGGTGCCGGTGCTGGCGGGGTCGGGGGCTTATGCCGCAGCCGAAGTGATGGGCTGGAGATCGGGGCTAGAACGCAAATTTTCGCGCGAGCCGGGGTTTTACGGAGTGATCGCGGTCAGCGTGCTGCTGGGGCTGGGTGTGCAGTTTTCACCGATCAGCCCGATGAAAGCGCTGTTCTGGAGTGCTGTCATCAATGGCGTGGTGGCGGTGCCGCTTTTGGCGGTGATCTGCCTCCTGATCCGCAAACCCGCAGTGATGGGCGAATTTGTCGGCAATCGCTGGCTGGTCATGACGGGCTGGCTCACCACCGCGCTGATGGGGGCCGCCTCGGTCGCCATGCTCCTGCCGGGATAGAGTGGCGCAAAAAAGGGCGACTCCCCGAACAGGAGCCGCCCCTTTTGCAGCAATCCCGGCCTGGCGAGGCAGGCCGGCGAAGATTACTTGATTTCGACGGTGCCGCCGGCAGCTTCGATCTTCTTCTTGATTTCTTCGGCTTCGGCCTTCGAGATGCCTTCCTTGACCGCCTTGGGAGCGGCTTCGACCAGCGACTTGGCTTCGGTCAGACCGAGCTGGGTGATCGCGCGGACTTCCTTGATCACCTGGATCTTCTTCCCGCCGTCGCCGGTCAGGATGACGTCGAATTCGGTCTTTTCTTCAACCGCGGCGGGTGCATCGCCGGTGGGCGCTGCGGCAACCGCCACAGCAGCAGCGGCGCTGACGCCCCATGCTTCTTCGAGTGCCTTGGCAAGGTCGGCGGCTTCGAGAACGGTCAGCTTCGAAAGGTCGGCGACGAGAGCGGCGATATCGGCCATGATGTATTACTCCTGATAAAGTGTGGTGCCCGCCTGGCGGGCGCGTGTTCGTGCGAAAATCTTAAGCGGCGTCTTTTTCGGCGTAGGCGGCGAAAACACGCGCCAGCTTGCCCGCCGGAGCGGTGACAACCTGGGCGATCTTGGTCGCGGGTGCCTGAACCAGGCCGATGAGCTTTGCGCGCAGTTCGTCGAGCGAAGGCATCGAGGCGAGTGCCTTGACCCCTTCGGCATTCAGAACATGCGTGCCCATCCCGCCGCCCAGGATTTCGATCTTGTCGCAAGTCTTGGCGAAATCGACGATCGCCTTGGCTGCTGCAACCGGATCGCCCGATGCGGCAACGGCGGTCGGGCCGGTGAACAAGTCACCGATGCCTTCATACGCCGTGTCGGCAAGCGCCAGCTTGGCAAGACGGTTTTTCGCAACCTTGTACGTCGCGCCGGCTTCACGGATCTTCGTGCGCAAGGCCGTGGACTGGGCCACGGTCATGCCGAGGTTGCGGGTGATCACCACCGCGCCGGCCTCGCTGAAGACGTCGTGAAGAAACGCGACCGAATCGGCTTTTTGCAAACGATCCATGCCTTACTCCTTCACATGTGGCCGACAGGGGCGTGCCCATGTCGACCGGCTCCTTACAGTCCGCGCCGGACGCGCCAAAGCGCGCGCCGGTGCGGGCGGGTCCGTATCGAACAGGGAAGGAGAAGCGCCAAAGCGCACGAGCACCCGTGGTCCGCATCAAAAGCAGGAGCCAAAGGGGCCGTTGAAACTCGTTTCCCCGCCTAGGCTGGACGATTAAGCCATCGATGATGGCACCAGCTGTCTCGGACGGATGATCGGGGCGAACCCCGGTCAGGGGCGGGCCAATAGCAGCAACGCGGGTG
>CAITOD010000408.1 GCA_903893935.1 uncultured Sphingomonadales bacterium | reverse complement strand
CGCGAACCGTTCGGAGCAAAGGAACGCCTTGCGCCATGAGTCACGCCTCGCGCCATTATGTGCTTGCCGCCGGGGGCACCGGCGGCCATCTGATTCCGGCGTTTGCGCTGGCGATCGAGCTTGACCGGCGCGGGCACCATGTCGCGCTGGTAACCGACGTGCGCGGCACGCGCATTCCCGGCAAACCCGATTTTCTGCCCGCGCATGTGCTGCCCGCCGGAAGGCTGGGCAAAAACCCGCTGACGCTCGCGCGCGCGCTCGGCGCGATCTGGCAGGGCCGGGCCATGGCGCTGCGGCTGTTCGACAGCTTTGCACCATCGTGCGTGGTCGGGTTTGGCGGCTATCCCGCGCTGCCGGCGCTGCTCGCCGCGCAATCGGCAAAAATCCCGACCGTGATCCACGAACAGAACGCGGTGCTGGGGCGCGTCAACCGTCTGCTGGCGCGGCGCGTCGATGCGATCGCCACCGCGTATAGTGCGGTTGACCGGCTCAACCCGCGCTGGGCGGGCAAAGTGCATCGGGTCGGCAACCCGGTGCGCGCCGAGGTGCTGGCTTTGCGCAAGGAACCGTTTCCGCCGCTCGATGCCGATGGCCTGCTGCGCGTGCTGGTGACCGGCGGCAGCCAGGGCGCGTCGGTGCTCGCCGAAGTGGTGCCCGATGGCCTGGCCATGCTGCCGCCCGCGCTGCGCCACCGGCTGCAAGTGACCCAGCAATGCCGGCCCGAAGATATCGACATGGTGCGCGCGCGCTATGCCACGCACCAGATACCGGCCGAGCTGGGCACTTATTTCGAGGACATGGCCGCGCGGCTTGCCGAAACGCATCTGTTCAGCGGTCGCGCCGGCGCTTCGACGATTGCCGAGCTGACCGTGGTCGGCCGCCCGGCGATCCTGATCCCGCTGCCGATCGCGACCGACGACCATCAGACCGCCAACGCGCGCGAAATGGTCCAGTCGGGCGGTGCGCGCGCGATCCGCCAGTCGGGCTTTACGCCCAAGGAACTGGCCAAGCAGGTCCAGGCGATCGCGCTCAATCCCGAAGCGCTCGCCAATGCGGCGCATGCGGCGTGGAACTGCGGCATGCCCAATGCGGTGAGCGATCTCGCCGATCTGGTCGAATCATTCGGCGCCGCGCCGATCATGGACGTGATCCGCATGGCGGGCGCCCCCTTGCGCTCTGCCTCGGCGACCGCCGCGACCGCCGCATGCGACGGAGAGCCCGCGCGATGAGGGGGGTGGGCGTCGAAATCGGCACGATCCACTTCGTCGGCATCGGCGGGATCGGCATGTCGGGCATTGCCGAAGTGATGCACAACATGGGCTATGCGGTGCAGGGTTCGGACATTGCCGAAAGCTATGTCGTCGAAGGTTTGCGCGCGCGCGGCATCACCGTGATGATCGGGCACAATGCCGCCAATGTTGCGGGCGTTTCGGTGGTGGTCACCTCGACCGCGGTGCGCCGCGACAATCCCGAAGTGATCGCAGCGCTCGAAGCGCGCGTGCCGGTGGTGCGCCGCGCCGAAATGCTCGCCGAACTGATGCGGCTCAAGAACACCGTCGCGGTGGCGGGCACGCACGGCAAGACCACCACCACTTCGATGGTCGCCTGCCTGCTCGATGCGGGCGGGATCGATCCGACGGTGATCAACGGCGGCATTATCAATTCCTACGGGTCGAACGCGCGGCTGGGCGACAGCGACTGGATGGTCGTCGAAGCCGACGAAAGCGATGGCTCGTTCCTGCGGCTCGATGGCACGATCGCGATTGTCACCAATATCGATCCCGAACATCTCGATCATTATGGCAGCTTCGACCGGGTCAAAGCGGCATTCGTCGAATTCATCGAGAACGTGCCGTTCTATGGCGCGGCGATGCTGTGCATCGATCATCCGGTGGTGCAGGCGATTATCCCGATGGTGCGCGACCGCCGCGTGATCACTTACGGGTTTTCCGCGCAGGCCGATGTGCGCGGCGAACATGTCACCCCGGTGCCTGGCGGCAACCGCTTTACCGTGGTGCTGCGCCAGCGCGACGGCACGTTCCACCGCATCGAGGACATCGGCCTGCCGATGCCGGGGCGCCACAATGTGCAGAACGCGCTCGCGGCGATCGCGGTGGCGCGCGAAATGGGCGTGCCCGATGCAGTGATCCGCGACGGGTTTGCCAAGTTCGGCGGGGTCAAACGGCGCTTTACCAAAGTCGGCGAAGTGGCGATCGGCGATGGCAGCGTGGTGGTGATCGACGATTACGGCCACCACCCGGTCGAAATCCGCGCGGTGCTGTCCGCCGCGCGCGAAGGCGCACGCGGGCGCGTGATCGCGGTGGTCCAGCCGCACCGGTTCACCCGGCTGCGCGACCACATGGAAGATTTCCAGGGCGCGTTCAACGATGCCGACGTGGTGTTTGCCGCCCCGGTCTACCCTGCCGGCGAAGCGCCGATTGCGGGCGTGACGTCCGAAGTCATGGTCGAAGGGATCAAGGCGCGCGGGCATCGCGCGGCGCATTGCGTGGCCGGACCCGACGCGCTGGTGCACGAACTGGCGCCGCTGCTGCGCGCCGACGACATGGTGGTGTGCCTGGGTGCGGGCGACATCACGCGCTGGGCGGCGGGGCTGGCCGATGCGATCAGCCAAGCGCGAGATGGCGGGCATGCGCGGGATGGCGCATGATTACCCCGCGCGGCCGTTTGACAGCGCAAGCCCCGCTCGCGCCGCTGGTCTGGTTCAAGACCGGGGGGGCTGCGCAATGGCTGTTCGAACCTGCCGACGGCGATGATCTCACCACGTTTCTCGCCGCACTCGACCCTTCGGTGCCGGTCATGGCGCTGGGTCTTGGCTCCAATCTGATCGTGCGCGATGGCGGTGTGCCCGGCGTGGTGGTGCGGCTGGGCAAGAAACTGGCGATGGCCGAACTGCTGGACGGCACAACGATGCGCTGCGGCGGCGGGGCCAGCGGCATTCTGGTATCCTCCACCGCGCGCGATGCGGGGATCGGCGGGCTGGAATTTCTGCGCAGCATTCCCGGCACTGTCGGCGGGTTCGTGCGGATGAACGGCGGGGCTTATGGCCGCGAAGTCAAGGACGTGCTGGTCGATTGCGAGGTCGTGTTGCGGTCCGGCCAGCGCAAAACACTGTCGCTGCCCGATCTGCATTACAGCTATCGCCATTCCGGTCTGCCCGAAGACGCAGTGGTGATTGCGGCGACTTTGCGCGGCCACCGCGACACGCCAGCGGCGATCCAGGCCGAAATGGACCGCATTGCCGCCGCGCGCGAAGCCTCGCAGCCCTTGCGCACGCGCACCGGCGGATCGACGTTCAAGAACCCGCCCGGGCAGAAGGCGTGGGAGCTGGTCGATGCGGCCGGCTGCCGCGGCCTCACACTGGGCGGGGCGCAAGTCAGCGACAAGCACACCAATTTTCTGATCAACACGGGCGAGGCAACCAGCACCGAGATCGAGGCGCTGGGCGAACTGGTGCGCGAGCGGGTGCGCGCCACCGCCGGTGTCGATCTGGAGTGGGAAATCAAGCGGGTGGGTAAGGCGTGACACTTCCGAAACTTCATGTCGCGGTGCTGATGGGCGGCTGGTCGAACGAGCGACCGGTTTCGCTGATGAGCGGCAAAGGCGTCGCCGATGCGCTCGAAGCGCGCGGGCATCGTGTGACGCGCATCGATATGGGGCGCGATGTGGCGCAAGTGCTGGCGGCCGCAGCGCCCGATGTGGTGTTCAACGCGCTGCATGGCACGCCGGGTGAAGATGGCACCGTGCAGGGCCTGATGGACCTGATGGGGCTGACCTATACCCATTCGGGGCTCGCCGCCTCGGTGATCGCGATCGACAAGGAACTGACCAAGCAGACGCTGGTGCCGCACGGCATTCCGATGCCCGGCGGGCGCGTGGTGGCTTCGGCCGAAATCCACCGGCACGATCCGCTGCCGCGCCCCTATGTGCTCAAGCCGGTCAACGAAGGCTCGTCGGTCGGCGTCGCGATCGTGACCGCCGGGGGCAATTACGGCAATCCGATCGGCACCGAAGTGCCCGGGCCCTGGCAGCATTTCGAGACCCTGCTGGCCGAACCGTTCATCCGTGGGCGCGAACTGACCACCGCCGTGCTGGGCGACCGCGCGCTGCTGGTCACCGAATTGAAGCCCAAATCCGAATTCTACGATTTCGATGCCAAATACACTGACGGCATGACCGATCACATTTGCCCGGCCGATATTCCCGACGAGGTGGCGCAGGCGTGCAAGGATATTGCCTTGCGCGCGCACCGCCTGCTCGGCTGTCGCGGCACCAGCCGCAGCGATTTCCGCTGGGACGACGAACAGGGTATCGACGGGCTGTTCCTGCTCGAAGTGAACACCCAGCCGGGGATGACCCCGCTCAGCCTGGTGCCCGAACAGGCGCGCGCGCTGGGCATGGATTACGGCGATTTGGTGGAGGCGATCATCGCCGAGGCGCTGAATGACGCAGCGATTATTGCTGAAGCGCGGAACGCGCGACACCCCGAAGACTTGGAGGCGCGCTGACATGGCCCAGACGATCCGCCGCAACGGCAAAGGCGTGCGGCGCGTGGCCGCCACGCGCAGCGCCCGCACCAAAGTCGCCAAAGCGCGCAAGAAGACCGGCAATATCGTCGATCAGGCGATGCGCTGGGTGCCGTTTTCCGACGAGACTTTGCATCGCCTGATGATCGTGGCGATTATCGGCGTGGTTGCGGCCGTCGCGGTGATCGGCGCCGAACTCGCCGGCATGCCCGCGCTTGCCGAGCAGCATCTGGCGAAATTTGCGGGCGAAGTCGGGCTGCGCGTCAAGCGCGTCGAAGTGCGCGGGGTCAACCGCATGAACGAGCTGGCGATTTATGAAAAAGTGCTCGGCCAGCGCGACCAGGTGATGTCCCGCCTCGATCTGGCCGCCTTGCGCGAGGATCTGCTCACGCTGCCGTGGGTCAAGGATGCGCGCGTGTCGCGGCAATTGCCCGATACGCTGGTGGTCGATGTGGTCGAACGCAGCCCGCACGCGGTGATGCGACAGGCGGGGCAACTCGTGCTGATCGATGAAACCGGGCACCAGCTCGAAGCGGTGCCGCCGTCGCGCGCCAAAGGCATGCTGGTGCTGTCGGGCCGGGGCGTCGAAAGCCAGGTCGTCGCGCTCGAAAAGCTGCTCGAAGCCGCCCCCGCGCTCAAGACCCAGGTGGGCGAAGCCGAATGGATCGGCAACCGCCGCTGGAACCTGACCTTCCGCACCGGGCAGATGCTCGCTTTGCCCGAAGGCGACGACGAAAGTGCGGCCGCCTTGCTCGGCTTTGCGCGGATGGACGGGGTTGACCGGCTGCTCGGCGGCAAAGTCGCCGCTTTCGACATGCGCATCCCCGACAAGATCTACATGCGCGTGCCGGGCCATGCCGACAGCATCGCCGCGCAAGCCAAAGCGGCGGCGGTCGCGCGCGCGACCAAAGCCGCCGGCGTCGATGGCGCGGCCAAAAGCGCCGGCCATGCCGATGCCGCACAGGTGAAGGCGCACGACTGAAGCGATGGCCATTCCGCGCATCACCAAGGTCTTTGCCGCCGTCAATATCGGCTCGTTCCGCACTTCGGCGATGATCGCGGGGCTGGCCGAAACGGGCGATCTGGTCGTGCTCGGATCGGGCTATCGCGCCTCGGCGGGGATCAGGCGCGGCTATGTCGTCGACATGGTGGCGGCGACGCATTGCGTGCGCGATGCGATCGAACGCGCCGAAAAGGCCGCGAGCGCGAGCGTGCAATCGGTGTGGATCGGCTGCGCGGGGGCAGGGCTCGCCAGTTCCACCGCGCGCGTCGAAGTCGATATCGGCGGGCGGCGGATCGAAGCCGACGATATCGAGCACTTGCTGATCGCCGGGCGCGATGTGATCCAGCCCGACGGGCGCCAGGTGCTCCACGCACACCCGGCGCATTACACGCTCGATGGCGCGCACGGCGTGCCCAATCCCAAAGGGCTGCATGCCGAGCGGCTCGCGGTCGATATCCACGTGATGCTTGCCGATGGCGCCCCGATCCGCAATCTGAAGGAAACCGTCGAACACGCGCATCTGAAAGTCGATGCGGTGGTCGGCTCGCCGATCGCGGCCGGGCTTGCCTGCCTGACCCCCGAAGAGCGCGAGATCGGTGTCGCACTTGTGGAATTCGGCGCCGAAGTGACCACCGTCTCGGTCTATGTCGCGGGCATGCTGCTCGGCATGCAGGTCATCGCGTTCGGATCGGGCGATATCACCGATGCGATCGCTTCGGCGTTCGGCATTCGCCGCTACCACGCCGAACGGCTGAAATGCATGTCCGGCTCGGCAATCGCGAGCCCCGCCGACCATCGCGAGATGATCCCGGTCAACGCGCCGGGCGATCCCGAAAGCGGCGGCCCGGTTGCGCGCCACGCCGACGACAAGAACCGCATCCCGCGCGCAGAGCTGATTTCGGTGATCACGCAGCAGCTTGGTTATTTTACCGAAGAAGTGTCGAAGGCGCTGAAAGCGATGGGCTTTACCGGCCAGCGCGGCCAGCAGGTGGTGCTGACCGGCGGCGGCGCGCAAATGCCGGGGCTCGCCGATTTTGCGCAAGGCGCGCTGGGCCGCCCGGTGCGGATCGGCTCGCCGCCGACAATGCTGGGGCTGCCGCCGGGCAATGCCACTCCCAGTTCGTCGACGCTGGTCGGTCTGTTGCTTTATGCCGCGGCCGAGCCGGTCGATATCCGCACGATCGGACCCAGGTGGCGCGCCGAACGCGAATACCGCGGTTTTGCGATCCTGGTGCGAATCTGGCGCGCGCTGCGCGAGTATTTTTGACCGTGCGCCGCCGCCTGCACCCCGCTTGCGCACGGCCGGTGCGGGCGGGAGCGCGATTTCGGCCCGTTTGGGGGGCAATTCGGCGCTGCAACTGTGGAAAAACCGCGCCGCTCTCTGATTCGGCGAATCGATCCGTGCCAAAGCTTGATTTCACGAGCATAGCGCTAATCTGAGGGCGGGCCCCTCATCCGTACCGGGAGACCGACATGAGCATCAACATCGGACCGCCGTCGATCGACGAACTGCGGCCCCGTATCACGGTGATCGGGGTAGGCGGCGCGGGTGGTAATGCGATCGCCAACATGATCCGCGCCGGGATCGAAGGCGTCGACTTCGTCGTCGTCAACACCGACGCGCAGGCGCTCAACAATTCGATCGCCGACACGCGCATCCAGCTCGGGCCCGCCATCACCCAGGGGCTGGGCGCGGGCGCGCGGCCTGAAGTGGGGCGCGCTGCGGCCGAAGAGACTTTGGTCGAACTCGAACGCGCGCTCGATGGCGTGCACATGGTGTTCATCGCAGCCGGGATGGGTGGCGGCACCGGCACCGGCGCTGCCCCGGTGATCGCCGAAGCGGCGCGCCGCAAAGGCGTGCTGACCGTCGGTGTGGTGACCAAGCCGTTCCTGTTCGAAGGCGCACGCCGCATGCGCGCGGCCGAAACCGGCATTGCCGAGCTGCAAAAGCATGTCGACACGCTGATCGTCATTCCCAACCAGAACCTGTTTCTGGTCGCCAAAGCCGAAACCACCTTCAAGGAAGCGTTTGGCCTCGCCGACGAAGTGCTCCAGCAGGGCGTGCGTTCGATCACCGACCTGATGGTCATGCCGGGCCTCATCAATCTCGATTTTGCCGACGTGCGCTCGGTGATGGGCGAAATGGGCAAGGCGATGATGGGCACGGGCGAGGCGGTCGGCGATCGCCGGGCACTCGATGCCGCCGAAGCCGCGATCTCCAATCCGTTGCTCGAAGACACCTCGATGAAGGGTGCCCGCGGTGTGTTGATCAACATCACCGGCGGCT
>CAITOD010000407.1 GCA_903893935.1 uncultured Sphingomonadales bacterium | reverse complement strand
CTGACGCCGGCCGGCCTGGGCTGGACCGTATCGAGCGCGCTCTGGGGCACGCTGGTCGGCGCGCTGCTGGCTGGCTTGCCGGGGGATCGCTACGGCGCCCGCGCTTGCCTGCGGGTGATCGCCCTGGCCTATGTCGTCTCGGGGATCGGGTTCCTCGGCGCCGGGGTAATCATGAAAGACGGTGCGCAAGTGCGCGGGCTGAACACCGCCGCAACGCTGTGGGCATCGGCGGCGGTGGGCGCGTTTGCCGGGGCGCGGCTGCCCGCCGAGGCTTTGCTGGTCACGCTGTTCGTGCTCGCGGGCAACACGCTGCTGCGCCCGCTGGTCGAATTCGTCGACCGGCTGCCGATGCGCCCGGGTGCCACCGAAGCGATTTATCGTATGCATGTGACAATCGCACCGGGACGGGTTGCCATGGCGCGCGACCTGTTGTTTGAAGAGCTGGAACAAAGCCACTATCCGGTGCGCGAGATCGAAACGCTGGCGCAAGGCCCGGACGCGGTCGAGCTTGCCGCCGTGCTCGTTCCGTCGCGCGCCCGGGAAGCCGATCTTGATGCCATTTCCGAACACCTCGCCCGCCACGACGGGGTGATTTCCTCCACCTGGACCGTCAGCACCACGAGTTAAGGGACAATCGCGATGAGCCCGGACCGCAACAGCGCCCGCCCTTTGCCGGCCTTTTCCCGCATGCTGCGGCTGACCCGGCCAAACCCGGAAGACGCGATCGCCTTCGTCATCCTGGCCGGGCTGGGCGTGCTGTTCTTCCGCGCCGCGCAAGGCGCGGTGGCGCCGCTGTCGACGCTGCAAATGGCGCCGGTCACGCTCGATCCGGCGTGGCTGCCCTATTATGCGCTGCGCACCGTGCTGCGGATGTTTGCCGCGCTGTTTGCCTCGACCGTGTTCACGCTGGTGGTGGCGACACTGGCCGCGCGCAGCCGCCACGCCGGGCAATTGATCGTGCCCGCGCTCGATATTCTGCAATCGGTGCCGATCCTGGGCTTCCTGACGTTTACCGTGACATTCTTCATGGGGCTGTTTCCGGGCAGCGTGGCGGGGGTCGAGGCGGCTTCGATTTTCGTCATTTTCCCCAGCCAGGTGTGGAACATGGCATTCAGTTTCTACCAGTCGCTGCGATCGATCCCCAGCGATCTTGAAGAAGCGACGATGATTTACCGGCTGTCGCCGATCCGCCGCTTCCTCGCGCTCGATCTGCCGTTCGGCACGCCCGCGCTGGTGTGGAACGCGATGATGTCGATGTCGGGCGGGTGGTTCTTTGTCGTCGCGTCCGAAGCGATCACCGTGGGCAACACCACGGTCACGCTGCCCGGCATCGGCTCGTACCTTGCTGTCGCGATCGACAAGCAGGATTTCTACGCGGTGGCGCAAGCGGTCGGCGCGATGGCGCTGGTGATCATCGCCTACGACCAGTTGTTCTTCCGCCCGATTGTCGCCTGGGCCGATCGCTTCCGCTTTGAAATGGTCGCTTCGACCGAGCGGCCGAGTTCGTGGGTGTTCGATCTGCTGCGCCGCACGCGGCTGCTGCCGGTGGTGCTGGCGCCGCTGGGCGCGATCGGCCGCCTGCTGCTGGCGTTCGAGCCGCGCACCACGCGGCGGCGCGTGGTCGGCCAGACCCGCACGCATCCCTGGGCGGAGATCGTGTGGCAGATTGCGGTCGCGGTGGCCGTGCTGTGGGCCTTGTTCCTGATCGGGCGCTATGTGCTGCACTATCTGGCGTGGCGCGATGTGCTGACCGCGACGATGCTCGGCGGGTTGACAATGGTGCGGGTGATCGTGCTGATCGCGATTGCCAGCGTGATCTGGGTGCCGATCGGGGTGTGGATCGGCTTGCGCCCGGCCTGGGCCGAACGCTTGCAGCCGATCGCGCAGTTTCTGGCCGCGTTCCCTGCCAATGTGCTGTTTCCGTTTGCGGTGATTGCCATTGTGCGATGGAATCTGGCGCCCGACATCTGGCTGTCGCCGCTGATGATCCTCGGCACGCAATGGTACATTCTGTTCAATGTGATCGCCGGCGCCAGCGCGATCCCCAACGACTTGCGCGAAGCGGCCGACATGTTCCACGTCAAAGGGCTGCAATGGTGGCGCCAGGTCGCGATCCCGGGGATTTTCCCTTATTATATCACCGGCGCGCTCACCGCGAGCGGCGGCTCGTGGAACGCCTCGATCGTTGCCGAAGTCGCGTCATGGGGCAATCACAAGCTGGTCGCGCACGGGCTCGGCAGCTATATTGCCGAGGCAACCACCGCGGGGGATTACGCGCGCGTGGCGCTGGGCATCGGCGTGATGTGCGTGTTCGTGCTGGCGTTCAACCGGCTGCTGTGGCGCCCGCTCTATGCTTACGGCGAGCGCCGTATGCGCCTGACCTGATTTCATCCGTTCACCGATAGGAAGCCCGCCGCCATGTCCACCGTCGCTGCTGCCGCAAAGCCCCTGCTGGTCGAAGTCAAAGGCCTGCGCCATTTCTACACCGGCGAAGAACACCTCGTGCTCGATGACGTCAACCTTGCGCTCACGCAGGGCGAAATCGTCGGTCTGCTGGGCCGTTCGGGTTCGGGCAAATCGACGCTGCTGCGTTCGATTGCCGGGCTGATCCGCCCCAGCCAGGGCGTCGCGCGGCTGGTGCCGGGGCCCGATGTGACCGATCCGTCGGTGGCGATGGTGTTCCAGACTTTCGCGCTGTTTCCCTGGCTGACCGTGCTCGAAAACGTCGAACTCGGGCTCGAAGCGCAGAAAGTGCCTGCTGCCGAGGCGCGCGCGCGCGCGATTGCCGCGATCGACCTGATCGGGCTCGACGGGTTCGAAAACGCCTATCCCAAGGAATTGTCGGGCGGCATGCGCCAGCGCGTCGGGCTGGCGCGCGCGCTGGTGGTCAATCCCTCGCTGCTGCTGATGGACGAGCCGTTTTCCGCGCTCGACGTGCTGACCGCCGAAACGCTGCGCACCGATCTGCTCGATCTGTG
>CAITOD010000406.1 GCA_903893935.1 uncultured Sphingomonadales bacterium | reverse complement strand
GCCATAGACGTTGTGCGTCAGGTGATCGATCGCGTGAAAGCCGGCGCCTTGCGGATTGCGATCAACGCCGGGCAGATAGACAAAGTCGATGTCGTAGATCGACAGGTCATCCCCATAGCGGTCGATCAGATAGATGATCGATCCGCCAATGCCGCGGATCGCCGGGAGACGCAGTTCCATCGGCCCGGTGCTGACTTCGACCGGCTCTGCCCCGCGTTCGAGCGCCAGCGCATAGGCTTTGGCGGCATCGCGCACGCGCCAGCCCATGCCGCAAGCCGAAGCGCCGTGTTCGGCCGCAAACCACGCCGCCGGGCTGCGCGGTTCGTAATTGGCGATCAGGTTGATGCCGCCCTGCCGCCACAGCTGCACGCGTTTGGAGCGGTGATTGGCGATATGCGCAAAGCCCATGCGCGCAAACACGGGTTCGAGCGTGCCCGCTTCGGGGGCGGAGAACTCGATGAATTCGAAGCCGTCGAGCCCCAGCGGATTGTCGAACAAGTCGGTCGATGGTGTCGCAGCAGACATTGCGCTTCTCCCCGGATGCGGCGTGGCGGCATTCGCGCCTTGTTCCCATGATACGCCTTTGGGCCCGCAAAGTCTGCGCATTTTGGCAGGAAGTCGGCATCGATTTTGCGCCATTCTTGTGAAATGATGCGGCTTGGCGCAAGATACGCGCATGGATCAGCTTGACCGCAAAATTCTCACGCAGTTGCAGGCCGACTCGTCGCGGTCACACGCAGAGCTTGGCGAGCTTGTGCATCTGTCCGCCAGCCAGGTTTCGCGGCGGATCGCGCGGATGCAGCAGGACGGCCTGATCCGCAAGCAAGTGGCCATTCTGAACGGGGAACAGCTGGGCCTTACCGTCGAGGCCTATGTCTCGATCACGCTCAGCTCTTATGCGCGCGACCGGGTCCGCCGGTTTCATGACCGCGTGACAGCGCTCGACGCGGTGCTAGACTGCTGCGCGACAACGGGCGATGCGGATTATCTGTTGCGGATCGTCACGCGCGATCTCAAAGACCTGTCGCGGCTGATCAACGAGGAATTGCTGGGCCACGGCGATGTCGACAATGTGCGATCGAGCATCACGCTGAACGTGGTAAAGCGCACGACATCGCTGCCGCTAGCGCCCTGAGCATTCGCCCTGAGCATTCGCCCTGAAAACGAGCGAGCCGGTCAGGGTGGGTTGAGCGGGCCTTGTTGCGAGCCGACCCATTCGCGCCAGAGCAGCATCAGCACCGCCATCAGCGCCGGGCCGACCACCAGCCCGATCAGTCCGAGCGCCTCGATCCCGCCCAGAATGCCGAGCAGAACCACCAGAAACGGCAGGCGGGTGGCATCGCCGATCATCACCGGGCGCACGAAATGGTCGGCGATGAAAATGACCACCGCCGCGATCACCGCGACAATGCCTGCCCAAACCATCTTGCCTGCCGCCGCAAGCGACCCGGCTGCAACGGCTGCGGCGACCACCGAGCCGAGCGGAACCACCGAGAGCAGGCCGGTCAACAGCCCCAGCAGTGCGGCATGCGACACGCCGCACAAGGCATAAACAAGGCCCAGCAACACGCCTTCGCCAAATCCCACCACGACCAGGCCATTGACGGTGCCGCGCACCGCGCGCAGCGCCTGCGTTGCGACATTGACCCCGGCGGCGCCAAATGTGCGTTCGCAGCCGACGCGCAAGCTGGTGCTGACCCGCTCGCCATCGCGCAGCAGGAAAAACAGGATCAGCAGCAGGAATACCACCAGCACCAGCCGATGCAGCACCAGGCTCAACAAATGCGGGCCGGTGCCGAATGGCGATTGACCCGTGCCGCCGGGCAGCGCCAGGCTGCCGAGCGCGCCGGGCGCGGCCAGATGTGCCTGCCACCATGCGGCAATGGCTTTGCCGAACGGCAGACCGGCAACGAAAGCGGGCACCGGCAACCCGTGCGCGCGCACATCGATGAACCACTGCAGCGCATAACTGCCGTCGGATGCGACCGCACTGGCCACCATGACCAGCGGCAGCACGAAAAACAGCGCCACTGTCAGCGTGAACAGCGCGGGCCAGGTAAAGTCAGCCCCGCCGGGCCACAATGCAACGGCGCGCTCACGCCACGGCCATAACGATACCGCGAGAATGATGGCCCAACCCAGCGCCGGCAGGAAAACGCGCAAAGTCCACAAGCCCAGGAGCACGAACAGCGCCAGCGCGACGAGGCCGGCGCGGCGCTGCGCCGGGGTCCATGGATCAGCCTGATCGCGTCTGAACGTTCCGGGGGGCTGAATGGGGTCGGGGGTGTGGGCCATGCGCCGCGATGGTTACGCGATTTGCAGCCGCATTGCCAGATCGCCGCCGACCGGGCGGTGCGCTGTGGTAAAAGAGGCGTAATCTTAGCAAAGCCTTAGCTCGGCTCGGCTATGCAAGTGGTCAGATTAATCGCAAGGACCAATGCGAAAAGGGTTGTGGGGTCGTTGAACGTCCGGACCATCATTGTCGACAGGTCGCGCAAACGGCAGTTACTGGTGCCGATTGCCGCGATGACGCTGGGAGCGCTGGTGCTCCTGGTGATGGTGGCTGTGTTTCTGGTCGATCGCTTCAACGAAACCGCGGTGGCGCGCGAGCAGCGCATGGTCGAAAGCGGTTTTACCCAGCAATTGCATCAACTTGACGAGATTGTGGTACCCCAGGTCGATTGGGACACCGCGGTCGAAAAAATCGATCGCAAGCTGGATGTGAGCTTTGCCGATCTCGATTTCGGCCACCAGCTTTTTACGTTTGACGGCTTTTCGCACAGTTTTTTCGTCGATGGCGATGACAAGGTGACGTATACCTTTGTCTCCGGTGCGCACCAGCCGCCGGGCAGTTTCGAGCCGTTTCGCGCGATCGCTACGCAATTGTTGCGGCCGATCCGAATAGCCGAGGCACGGCGAGGCCCGATCAAGCCGCATGCGCAAGGCAAAGGGCCGATCACCCGGCCGATCCAGGCCAACGGGATCGCCCGGATCGGGGGCAAAGTCTATGTGGTGATGGCAAGCCTCGTGCAGCCCGATCTCGGCATGGTTCAGCCAAAAGGACCCCGATCGTCGGTCTCGATCAACGCTATCCCGATCGACGAGACCATGTTGAGCGCCTTTGCCGCGCGCTATCTGCTCGACGATCTGAGGCTGGTGGACCCATCGGCACCGCTGCACGACCGCGCTTCGGTGCCGTTGCACGCACCCGACGGGACGACCGTCGCCGCGCTGAGCTGGGCGCCGCGACAGCCGGGATCGGTGCTGATGCACCGCATGGTCATGCTGGTGTTCGGCGCGATTGCGCTGCTGCTGCTGGCGGCCTGGACAATCGTGCGGCGCAGCGCGGTGGTCGTCGATGAATTGCTGGCGAGCGAAATGCGCGCGCGCCATCTTGCTTACCACGACACGCTGACGCTGCTGCCCAATCGCGCGCTGCTGTTCGAGCGCTTGCGCGCGATGCTCGCCAAACCACTGGCGCGGCGGCCAAAGCTCGGCATGCTGTGCATCGATCTCGACCGGTTCAAGGAAGTCAACGACACGCTGGGCCACCAGGCGGGCGATGAATTGCTCAAGGCGATGGCCGACCGGTTGCGCGCGCTGGCACGCTCCGAACCCGGGGCGTTCACCGCGCGCCTGGGCGGCGATGAATTCGTGCTGGTTGCGCCCGCCACCGATCGCGAAGCGATTGCTGCACTCGCGCAACGTTGCCTCGGCACGCTGCTGACCCCGGTCGACAGCGAATTCGGCCGGCTCGACGTCGGATGTTCGATCGGTGTAGCGGTGATCGACGGCAATGTGCGCGAACCATCGCTGGCGCTGCGCCAGGCCGACCTTGCGCTCTATCGCGCCAAAGCGCGCGGCCGCGGCTGCATCACGTTTTACGAGCCCGAGATGGAAGCCGCGTTCCAGACCCGCCGCGTGCTCGAAGCCAAATTGCGCAACGCGCTCGATCACGGCGCGTTCCACATGGTCTATCAACCCCAGGTCGATGCGGCCGGCACGATTCGCGCCTACGAAGCGCTGTTGCGCTGGGACGATGCCGACCTGGGGGCCATTTCGCCCGCCACGTTCATCCCGCTGGCCGAAGAATGCGGGCTGATCCTGGGCATTGGCGAATTCGTGCTGCGCCGGGTGTTTGCCGAAACGCGCGACTGGCACGGCGTGCGGATCGCCATCAATGTTTCGGCGATCCAGATGCGCGCGCCGGGCTTTGCCGCGCGGCTGATCCAGATTGCCGCTTCCGGACAGATCGATCCGGTGAAGTACGACATCGAACTCACCGAAACCGCGCTGCTCACCGATACCCCGGCGACCACCGAAAACTTTGCCGCGCTGAAGCGAATGGGCTTTGCCATCGTGCTCGACGATTTCGGCACCGGTTATTCCTCGCTGCGGCTGTTGCACCGGTTTCGCGTCGACAAGATCAAGATCGACCGCAGCTTTGTCGCCGACCTCGGGCAAAGCATCGAGGCCGAAACGCTGGTTGGCGCAATTGTCAAACTCGCGCGCAGCTTTCAGCTGGGCGTGATTGCCGAAGGTGTCGAGACCGAGGCGCAGAAGGACTTGCTGATTGCCGCCGGATGCCACGAATTCCAGGGCTATCTGACCGGACGGCCGACCCCGGTCGATGAAGTCGCGGCGCGATTTGTCAGCCCTTCGCACCTGTTGCTCCGCGCCTGAGCGCGCCAATTCCGCTTCATAGCCAGTTTGCCCGAAACCTGCGCGTGGCCTCGATTGCGCCGAACCCGAGCCAGCGGCCGGGGTCGCCGAATTTCAGCGCAACACTCGCCGCCACGCCCGGCGCGCGCTGCGCAATGGCAAGCGCGGCCGCCCGCGCGACATCGTCGCGGGCCAGCGCAAAAGCCGGCCCCACCGCCTGTTCGCGCAACTGTTCGAGGGCTGCAAACGTGCGGGCACCATGATCGCTGGCGGGGTGCCATTCGAGCCGATCAGGCCCGGGCCCGCCGCGCACGAGCGTGAGGCGGACATCGTGCGCGGCCAGCCGCGCCAGCATGTCGCGCGCCGCCGGGCGCTGATGCCACAAGCTGCACGGTCCGGGTGCGTTGATCTGCGGATCGGGATGCAAGCGCGATGTCCTGTTACAGCGACAATTGCGCAATATCCGATTTTCAGATTATTTCAATCGCACCCGATTTCCAGTGCGTCGTCACAGGACCGGCGCGCTTTTCCAGATCACTTTGCCCAAGACCGAGAAATCATCGTCGCTGATCAGAAACGGGCGGTGCGCGGGATTGCTGGAGCACGGCTCGAACCGGGCGGGATCGCGGCGATAGCGTTTGACGGTTGCTTCGCTTTGGCTGTTGGCAATCAGATAGACCCCGCCCGGGGCAAGTTCCTTTTGCCCGGCATCGACGAGGATCAGCCCGCCATCCTCGATCAGCAGATCCATCGAATCGCCGCTGACTTCGATGCCGAACACGCCGCGCCCGGCGAGGTTTGCAGGCACCGGCATGTGACCGAGCGGCACTTCGACAGCTTCGCGCCAGCGGCCCGCGCCGGCAATTCCGATAACCGGAACAATGCCATAGTCCGGCAGCCCGGCGCTGTCGCGCAAACGGGCTGTTGCAGGCGGGACAGGCGATGTCGCAGCGCCTGGCGCGGGCTGGTCGAGCCCGAGCAGCGCGTAGATCGCGGCCGCTTCCTCTACCGTGACGCGGCGCTTGCCCGCCAGCAGCGCGGATACCGCCGACTGGCTGGCAAAGCCCAAAGCCTCGGCCAGGCGGGTCTGGCTGATCGCGCGCGCTTTCATCGCCTGGCGCACGAGAACGGCATCGAAAGCACGCATGGGGCGTCCCTTGTGAAAGTGTCGGCTAGCG
>CAITOD010000405.1 GCA_903893935.1 uncultured Sphingomonadales bacterium | reverse complement strand
GCATAATCCTCGCCATCGGGCGCCGGCACCAGCAGGTGATCGGGCAGGCGGATCGGGCCGACCGCCGCTTCGACTTCGGCATAACTGCGCAGACACCACGAACCCATATCGATCTCGCGCAAATCGGACGAGCGCCGCGCAGCGAACCAGTCGATCCTGATCGCCTCGGCAATCAGCGCCAAAGTCTGCAACGCGCGGCCGGTGTCCGACACATGGACATGCGCCTGCGGCCGCTCGCCGAGTGCCGCGTGCAAGGCTTCGCCCATGCGCATGGCCTGGTCGCACCCCAGCCGCGTCAGCGGCGTGTGAATGGTGTTCGATTGCAGTCGCCGCGCGTGGTTGTAGACCGTCTCGCCATGGCGCATGATGAAATAGCGCGTGCGCGTCATGCCTGGGCAGACCCGTCCGGATAGCTGATCGCCATGACTTCCCACTCCTTTTCGCCCCCCGGCAAACGCACTTTGCGCAAGTCTCCCACCCGCGCGCCGCGCAGCGCGCGCGCTATCGGTGCGCTCCAGCCGATCAGGCCTTTGCCGGCATCCTGTTCGTCATCGCCGACCAGCGTCAGCAACCGCCGGTTGTCATCCTCGTCGGCGATTTCGATCGTCGCGCCAAACAGCGCGCGTGTGCGATCCTGCTGGCCGCGCGGATCGATCACCCGAGCCGCTTTCATCCGCCGCGCCAGAAAAGTCAGTTCGCGATCGATCTCGCGCATGCGTTTGCGACCGTAGAGATAATCGCCGTTCTCCGACCGGTCGCCATTGCCCGCCGCCCAACTGACAATCTCGACAATTTGCGGCCGTTCGGTGCCCAGCAAATGGTCATACCGCGCGCGCATCGCGGCCATGCCGCCGGGCGTGATGGGGTTGCCGTCCTGTTTCATGTCCGCTCGGTCTTAGTCCGAAGAGGGTTGGTTGGGGAAGGGGGCGCGGGATTTTGGCGCGCTTGCCCCTCCCGCCCCTCATCCGTTCGTGCTGAGCCTGACGAAGCATGCTTCACCCGGCTGCCGCGCGATTGGTCAGCGGGACCAGGGGTTGCCGGCGTGGCCTGGTTGCGCCATTTGCCATGGCACCAGGTCGCGCAGGGCTGCAACCAGCGGTGCGCCGGGGGTTTTGGGGTCGTCGCGGATTTGGCGCCAGCTTTCGGCGTTCACCGCTTCGACCATTTGCGCGAGCGCCGCCTGGACCTTCTTGTCGGCGAACTCTTGGGTGATCATGACCTGCTGCCCGTCGATCGTCTTGGCATAAGGCGTGCGGACTTCGACTTGCACTTCGAAGTCAGTGGTGTCGCTGAAGCCTTGCGCGCCATAAATCCAGTGCACGCGCAGCGACTGGTCGCGGTTGGGGCCGGGAAAAACCCACGCTTGCCCGTTTGGTTCGATCACGGTCTTTTCCGCCTGCATCGGATCGTCGGGGTCTTCGACGATCACTTCTTCGGCCAGTTTGGGATTGTTCGGATCGGACACGGGCAGCGGCGGCTTGCGCAGGGCCGGCAGAATGGCGTTGATCACCTGGCCCAGAACCGCCGGTTGCTGATCGACATGATAGTGCCCCGGCGCGCGCGAGCAGGCGCCGAGCGCGATCATGCCGGCAAGCGCTGCCGCAACCGCGCGGCGGTTTGCACCAATCATTGGGCGTTCTGTGCGGGCTGCGGATCGTTTGCGGGCGGGTCGACGTTCTGCGGGCCGTCGTTCGGTGCCGGCTGGTCGGGCACATTGGCCGACATCTGCTGGGCCTGTTCCATCTGCTTCATGTTGTCGGGCAGTTTCTTCGTGTGATTGTCCACCACATCCATCGCCGAGGCATGATCGACGGTATCGGCCGGCCAGTTCGAGGCGGTGATACCTTCTTCGGCGCGGTCGGGGTTGTAGGGACGGCCGGTCAGCGTGGCATCGACCGCCTCGATCACGCGCTTGCGCAGTTCGCCCGACGCCCACGACGACACATCGGCATTTTCCGCATCAACGCCCGACTGGTTGCACGATGCAGCAATTTTGGTCGACTGGGCATCGACCGGGGTCAGCCTGAACGTGCAGGTGGTGGCTTTGCCCACCCAGCTGACCAGATCGCTGCCGTTGCCGGTCATTGTCGGCACGCCCTGGTGGAACACGCCGTGTTCGCCGCCCGTAACGCTGGCATGGGTCAGCTTGTCGTAAACCGTGGCCATCGGCATGGCATAGACGTCGGCCTGGTGCGGTTTGGAGAACATCAAGAACGCGCCGGCAAATACGCCGGCAAGCGCGGTTCCGATAAGCAATCTGACCATCACGATCTCCCGGGCAAAACCGGGTCGTGTTTAGCGGGAGAAATTTAATATTTGCGGAATCGCGCGTTACAGCTTGCCCGCTTGTGCCGCGGTTTCCTGGTTGGCAACATACGTGTAGGTGTTTGACAGCGAATTGCCGAGTGCACCCATTGCCGAGATTGCAGCAACCGAAATCAGCGCAGCCATCAATCCATATTCGATTGCGGTCGCACCAGAGGTGTCCGCGCAAAGTTCTTTTATGAATTTGCTCTTGATCATGGTCCAATACCTCGAAAAAATGTTGCGAATTGTATTAAACTGTATTAAAATATATCAGTAATGATCATGAAATCAAATAAGAACCAAGACGTCGTCACTGTGGTCCGGCCAATCCTAAATAGCTGCCCGAGAGTTAACAAATTTTTAATTTAACCATTTTGGGGTGCGTATAAAGGTTATATGAAAACGCATATAAAACGCATATAAATTCACCGATACTATTGCGGTACAGCGCTTTATGCGCCCCACGCGCCAGGATTGAGGCGATAGCCGATGCCGGGTTCGGTCAGGATCAGTGTGGGGTCGGTCGGATTGCGTTCGAGCTTTTGCCGCAGGAGTCCGATGTAGACGCGCAGGTATTGCGGGTCGGTGTCGGTGCGTCCCCAGCCGGCGGCGAGCAGACGGCGCTGCGTCACCACCTGGCCGATATTTTCGGACAGCGTCACCAGCAGGTTGTATTCCTTGGGTGAGAGCTTGACTGCCGAATCCCGCAGCCTGACTTCGCGCGTGGCAAAATTGATCGCGAGATCGCCGTTTTCGAAAATCGCTTGCGGCGTAACGCTGCGCGACCGGCGCCGCAAGGCGACCCGGATGCGCGCGAGAAGTTCGCCGAGCGCAAAGGGCTTGTCGATATAGTCGTCGGCACCGGCATCGAGTGCCGCGATTTTTTCGCTTTCCTGATGTCGCGCCGAAATGACGATGATGGTTGCACCTGTCCCAGGGCGGATTTCGCGGATGACGTCTTTGCCATCCATATCGGGCAGGCCGAGATCGAGCAGGATGATATCGTTGTCTTCGAGCTGCGCGCTGGCGATCGCTTCTGCCCCGTCGCGCGCGATCTTGACGGTATGGCCGGCGGCTTTGAGCGCGGGGCGCAGCGACGCGACGATGCCGGGTTCGTCGTCGACAAGCAGGACATGCCCGCCGCTCATGGCACGCCGGCCTCATCTGCGCGAGCGGCAGCGTGATGGTCACCGCGGTGCCGTGGTCGCCGCAAACGGGCGATGTCAGCGCGATGCTGCCGCCCGATGCTTCGACAAAACCTTTGGCAATCGTCAGGCCCAGGCCAGATCCCTGGGGGCCGGGCTGGCGCCGGCTGGCACGATAGAAACGATCGAACACGCGGGCCTGCTCTTCGCGCGGAATGCCGATCCCCTGATCGGTGATGGCGATAACGCACGTGTTTGCGTGCGGTGTGCAGGTCACGGTGATCGCGCTGCCATCGGTGCTGTATTTGACCGCGTTTTGCAGCACATTGATGAGCGCAAGTTCGAACAGCGCGGCATCGGCCTGGACCAGCACATCGGCGTGCGGCGTGTTGACTTCGAATGACCGGAATCCGGCCGTCGGGCGCAGCCGCGTGATACACCGCTGGATCATTTCGATTGCGCTCAGCACGCTGCGCGACAAATCGGCCTGTCCCGCTTGCAGCCGGGTCATTTGCAGCAGATTCTCGGTCAGATGGTTCAGGCGTCCGCACTCATCGACGATATTGCCGAGCAGATCTTTGCGCGATTGCGGGTCGATTTCGTCGCCAAACGTCAACAGGCTGGCGGCCGAAGTGCTGATGGTGGTGAGCGGGGTGCGAAAATCGTGGCTGACCGAAGACAGCAGCGCGGTTTTCAGCAGTTCGGATCGGGCGAGAACGCGGCTTTCGGCAACTTCGCTGTCGAGGCGCAGGCGTGTGAGCGCGAGCGTCGCCAGTTGCGCCAGCGCGCTGAGGTAGGCGGTGTCTTCGGGCGATCGCCGCGCGGGCAGGCACGCGATCGAGCCGAGCGCGCTGTGTCCGTCGGTCAATGGCTCGTGGTGAAACGCGGGCCCGTTGTCGGGCGCGGCCCACGACAGTCCGGCAATGGCGTGTGGCAGGCCATCGACGTGCCAGAACAGCGCTGCCTGCAATTCGGGCATGCTATCGAGCTGGCTGGCCAGAATGTCTTTCAAATCGGCCGCGCTGCGCGCGGCTTGCAAGTCGCGGCTGACGCGCAGCAAACTTTCGAGCCGGGTGTTGGCCTGGTGGGCGCGGTGCGAGCGGTCGCGCACGCGTCCCGACAAGCCGCCCGAAACGATTGCGCAAAGCAAAAACACGGCCGGTGCTGCAAAGTCCGACGCGGTCTGGAACCGGAATTGCCACAGTGGCTCGATAACCATGAAATTGAACAGGGCGGCGCCGACGGCAGCGCAGATCAGCGCGACGATCAAGCCGGCAATGGCGCCGATGACCACCAGCCCGACGACGAGGATCAGTGACGCGAAGCCTTCGCCGAGCCACGGCTTGGAAAAGCTGGCGAGCCCGGTTGCCAGCGCAAGGATGCCCATCGACGCGGCGAATTGATAGCCGGGCCGGTCAATCCGCGACCAGGGTGAGCGCAAGAGGTGCAATGCCGGGTTACCTGGTACTGTCATCGGGCCCCACGGATCGCCTGTTCGAACCTTAGCGCGCAACTGTATGGCCGTTCCCGGCGTTAAACCCATATAAACCCCATAAAAACGCCAACCAAACTAGCGGGATGCAAGGGCCGCCGGCCCTTGCCCGCCGGAGGCAAAAAAGATTCGGAATGCCGAATCAAGTCCGGCATGACGATATGGGAGGTGATTGGGCGCTTACCCGGGCGTCGACTTGCCCAAAAAATGGCTCAGCGGGTTTGGCCCGGTGTAGCTCGCCTTGTCGGGGTGCATCGTCTCGTAGACCACGGCGTTTTCGAGCACGTGTTCGACATAGCTGCGGGTTTCGGCGATGGGGATGTGTTCGATCCAGTCGACCCATTCGATCTGGCCGGTGCGGGGGTCGCCGTTGGCGCGCAGCCATTTGCCGACATTGCCGCCGCCGGCGTTGTAGGCGGCGACCGCGAGCGGATAGCTGCCGTTGAACACGGTGAGCAAGTGCTCGAAATAGGCGCTGCCGACGGCGATGTTGAATTGCGGGTCGGCGGTAAGCGCGCCGTCGTGGTAGGACAGGCCGAGTTTGCCGGCCTGTTCGCCGGCGGTGCGCGGCATCATCTGCATCAGGCCGCGCGCGCCGGCGTGGCTGACCGCGTTCTGGGCGAACTGGCTTTCCTGGCGGATGATGGCGTGGATCATCGTCCAGCTGCGGGCCTGGTCGGCGGGGACCGGGATCAGCGGAAAGGCGACGCTGTCGAACTGGGTGAGGCCGTGCATGCCGGCGGCCTGGCCGACGATCACGCCGAGATCGCGGCGGCCGAGATTTTGTGCGAGTTCGGCGACGAGTTGATGCTGGCCGGGGGTTTGCTGTTGCTCGGCGATTTCCTTGAAAAAGCGGATG
>CAITOD010000404.1 GCA_903893935.1 uncultured Sphingomonadales bacterium | reverse complement strand
TCGTGTAACCGAACACGCCCAGGCGGCGAATTTACCGGCATGACCAGCGATGGTGCCGGTCTGAAAGTCGGGAGAATGATCATGTTCAAAACCAATGTGAGCGCGCAATCGGGTGCCTCTGCTGCCATGCCGCTGGTCGGAACCGCGCTTGCCTTTGCGACGATGGTCGCCATCGGCATTGCCTTTGGCCCGACGGTCATGTCGGCAATGGGCATGTAATCGGCAAATCGTTTCAACGGCACGGACTATCAGGACGATGAATGCAGTTCCGCCATGCGTGAACGGGCTCCGGGCGCGGGTTGGCGCGCGTCATGACTGACGTGCTCAACCCGCTGCTCGGCTATGCGGCCGGCGCGCTGACAATCCTGTCGCCGTGCGTGCTGCCGCTGGTGCCGATCGTACTCGCCGGCGCGGGGCAGGCCAATCCGCGCGGACCGCTGGCGCTTTCGGCGGGGTTGGTCGTTTCCTTCACAGTCACCGGTTTCCTGATCGCGACGCTCGGCTCGGCCGGCAATTTCGACGCCGACCGGTTCCGCTCGTTTGGCGCGGTGCTGCTCGGGCTCGCCGGTGTGCTGCTTGTGGCGCAACGCCTGCAAGACCGCCTGGCGCTGGCCGTTGGCCCGCTCGCCTCGTGGGCGCATACGCGCCAGCAGGGCCTCGCCGCGCAAGGCCTTGCCGGCCAGGCGGGGATCGGCGTGCTGCTCGGGCTGGTCTGGAGCCCGTGCGTCGGCCCGACGCTCGGTGCGGCAACCGTGCTCGCCGCGCAAGGCAAAGATTTGGGCGCCGTGGCTGCCACGATGGCCGCGTTCGGGCTGGGCATTGCCACCGTGCTGCTTATCATCGGCTATGGCGCGCGATCGGCCATCGGCCGCCATCGCACGCGCTTTCTGGCCGCCGGCAAAATCGGCAAGCGCGTGTTCGGCGTGCTGCTGATGGCAGTGGCCGCGCTGATCCTGAGCGGTTTCGACCGCACGCTGGAATCGTTCGCGCTCGCGCACTTGCCTTCCGCAGTGGTCGACCTCAGCGTGAAATTCTAGACGGCGCGAACAAGTTTGGGGTATCCGCGACCCGAGCGCCAAGGTCGGGAAACGCCCCAATTGCGGACCTACTCGTCTGCGCCTTTGTCTAACGGCATATCGAAGAAATCGATGTATCGCCCTTCGATGGCACCCGCCTGCCGAGCAGGGGCAAGTGCTGCGGGTACCCCTCTCCACGCGCAAGACTGGAAGTCTTCGGGTATCGGGTCGGTGCCGGGATCGATACCTAATCCTTCAAGCTCGTCAAACCAGCGATCTCGCTGAGATGGCGGGAAGCGCTCTCCACACCATGGGCAGAAGAACAGGGCCTGCTTGGCTCCGCCAGCTTCGACCCAATAGACATCAAAGCGTGCGTCATAATGCACCGTTTCCCAGTCATTCTGGGGATGGGCGTCCATGTGCCCTCGACTTGGCCGTTGATTTCTCATTCGGGTAGCCTACTCGAACAACCGCTAGTCGGGAATGACCGCTTCCCTCCACTTGCTGCCGTTCAATCAAGAAATGAATTTCTCCAAGCGGCCTAGTCAACGAGCCCGAACCGGCGCCCGTAGCGCCCCACAATCCGTTCGACCGGCATCACCATGAACACGTCTACCGTGTTGAACGTGTGGTCGATGAACGCGCCATCGCCGACTTTGGCCCCGACGCGCAGATAGGCCTTGACCAGCGGCGGCAGGTTTTGCCCGCCAGCAACGAGATCGGCCCCGGGCGCATCCATTTCGACATAGTGCCCGCGCAAGGCACGCACCCGCAGTTCGGGCGGGGCCAGGTGCAGGCGGTGGAGATACGACAAGCCATCGGCATGCGCCGCCACATCGGTGCCGTGAAACGAAGCGCAGCCGAAAATATAGCCGATCCGGAACGCTTCGAGATAAGTGGCGAGCCCGCGCCACAGCAGCGATATCGCAGTCGAATTGCGATATTTGATTTCGACGCAGCTGCGTCCAAGCTCGAGCAGGCCCGCGCCGCATTGCGCGGCGTGCCGGATCAGTGGCGCGAGGTCGTATTCGCCGCCCGAATAGAACCCGCCAATGCGATCGGCGACGTCGCCGCGCAGCAGGCGGTAGGTGCCGACCACCGGCACATCGGGGCGCGCATGATCGAGCACAATCAGATGATCGCAATCGCGGTCATAGGCATCTTCTTCGAGCCCCGCCGTCGCACCCGTGCTGATCGCACCGCGTTCTTCGCAAAACACGCGATGGCGCAGCGCCAGCGCCGCATCGACTTCGGCACCACGCGCCAGCCGCGTTTCCAGCGAGCCGGCGCGATGCGAGGCACCTTCGGGCAAGCGCGGCAAGGTCATCGATTGTGGCATTGACGTTCCTTCGGTTCCGTTGCCCGATGATTCGCAAATTTAAGCGATCTGGTTACATTGTCGCGCGCGAATTCGTGGCGAGGCGCAGGTTTCGCGCAAAGTTTGCCATGCAGCCTGTCGACGCCGGCCAAGCCTGCCGCGATCGCCCCCGGGCTGCGGCCATTATGCACGGCCGACATGGACTTCATGACCAACGGGTGTCTTCAATTTTTGCCGTGCAGGTCTATTTCCGGATTCATGAACGATCATCGCACACCTTCGCTGGCCAGAGCAGGCACGGGCACGAACACCGCAGCGGGTCTTTACGACGCGCTGGTGGAAAAGCTGCGCCAACAGGGAACCGGCGATGCCGCGCCGCGCGTGGGCCAACCCTTTCCCGATTTCGTGCTGCCCGACGCCTGGGGGCAGCTGCGCAGCCTCGATGCCTTGCTCGCGCGCGGGCCGCTCGTGCTCAGTTTCAACCGTGGCGGCTGGTGCCCGCACTGCGCTTACGAATTGCGCGCTTGGGGCAACCACCACGACGCCCTGCGCGAGGCCGGCGGCAGTCTGGCCGTCATCACCCCCGAAGTGGGCGGGCGCGCGACGATGCTCGAGCGGCTGGTCGGCAAAGACGCCGACTTGCTGTGCGATGTCGATCTCGGCCTGGCGCTGTCGCTCGGTCTGGCGTTCTACATTGGTGCACCGGTCCAGCAGCGTTACCGCGAGATCGGGCTCGACCTTGCCGAGATCTACGGTTCGGACAGCGGCTTCCTGCCGGTGCCTGCGACGTTTGTGCTCGATCATGCCGGGGTGGTGCGCTTTGCCCATTGCAACCCCGATTTCCGCATCCGCGCCGAACCCGTCGACGTGATCGCCATTGTCAGGGACATCGCGCTTTCGTCCTGACCGGGCGCGATGCGATTGCCTCACGCGGCTTGCGCCGTGCCGACGCCGCTGCTTGCCCACGAGCGCGAGCGCGCGGCGCGGACGAAAGCATCGGCGGCCAGCGAGCGCCGGCGTCCGCCGACCGCGACGAGCGCAACTTCGCGGGTGATTTCGCAACCTTCGAGCGTGATTGGCTGGACGCCGTCGCCGGCAATCGATTCGGGCACAAACGCGCTTCCCAGCCCTGCCAGGATCATGCGGCGGATTGCCGCCGGATCGCAGGCCCGGTGGCGAATGCGCGGTTCAAGCCCCAGCGCGGCAAGCGCGGCGCAATCATCGCCGGCGCAATCGATCCACGGTTCGTCGCCGAGATCGGCCAGACGCACCGATGGTGCACGTGCCAGCGGATGATCGGTGTGCGTCAGCATGCGGTAGCGATGGGCAAACAAGGGCCAGGTTTCCAGCCGGTCGGGGGTGTCTTCGGGCACTTCGATAATCGCCAGATCGAGCGACCCCGCGAGTGCGGCTTCGAGCAGATCGCGCGAAGTGCCGCCGGTGATCGACAATTCAAACCCCGCCAACCCTTCCCCGAGTTCGGCCAGGATCGCATCGAGCGTGTCCGACGAAGCCAGCGAGGCCACCCCGAGCGCGAGCGGAGCGACTTGCGCCTTGCCCACGCCGCGCGCGAGGTCTTTGGCGGCTTGCGCGGCTTCATAAGTCCGTTCGAGATGCGGCAGCATCAGCCGGCCGAGATCGGTCAGATGGGTCCGCGAGCGTTCGCGGCGGAACAGCGGCCCGCCCAGTTCGTCTTCGAGCTTCTGGATGGCGCGGGTCAGCGAGGGCTGGGTCACGTTGCATTCTTCGGCCGAACGCGTGAAATTCAACGTCCGCGCCATCGCAAGAAAGTATCGGACCTGGTGCATTTCCATTGTGGCGTTCCTCAGACGGTCGGCGCGAAGCGGACGAAATCGGTGGCGAGCGCGACTGCGGACAGACATCCTGCGATCGGTGCCCGGCGCATGCCCGGGCAGACGCGTTGATCGAAAGCCATGATTGTTCCGTCGTGCCCCATGCCAGAACCGAAGCCCTGGCCGATTTCACGAGTACATTCGTTGCGGGCTCGCGATCGGTTACAAATCACCCGACCAGACTCCACAGCGGGCAGCCGGCCGATTTGATGGCAATTTTCGCGCACGGGATTGTAACTTTGCCGCACTTTGCGACGAAGTATGCTTGCACGCGCGTGTACGACGGTGGACGCGGGTCAAAGATCAGGAGTTTTGTCGATGCGTGTTCGCTTGCTTGCAGCCCTGGCCGTGCCGCTGGCACTCGCCGCCACACCCGCGCTTGCGGGCGCAATCCGTCCGTTCAGCACGGCCTCGTTTCAGGCCGCGCAGCGCGCGGGGCATCCGGTGCTGGTCGATGTCCATGCCGACTGGTGCCCGACGTGCCGGGCACAGGCGCCGACGATTGCCGAACTCGGCCGCGACCCGGCTTACGCGCGGCTCGACATTTTTGTGCTCGATTACGATGCGCAAAAGAACGAGCGCCTCGCGCTGGGTGTTCAACGCCAAAGCACGCTGATTGCCTATCGCGGCACTGCCGAGCGCAGCCGCGCCACCGGGGTGGTCGATCGCGGGCAGATCCGCGCGCTCGCCCAGACCGCGCTCAGATAATCACCTTGCGCCGATCGCGTCGAACGCGGCGAAGTGGCGCGGGATCATCGCGGTGTTGTCGGGCCGCGGCGACGCGCCGGTGTGCACGAGCACGCGGTTCGCGGCGCGATCGATGATCAGGATCTGGCCGTGCACGCCGATCGCGGCAATGCGGTCCTTGCCCGGATGCCACCACAGCGCCGCGTAGGACCAGCCGACGCGTTCGGGGTAGCGGTCGGCGGGCATCGCCGCCGGATCACCGCCCGCGAACAGCCGCTCGATCACGGCGACGGGCACGATCGCGCGCGTGCCGCGCTTGCCGTGTTCGCACAGCAGCAGTCCCAGCCGCGCGAGATCGCGCGGGGCCGCGCACAGACCGGTGCCGCCGATCGCCTCGCCTGCGGTATCGAGAACCATCGCGGCGTCGCATTCGGCGCCCATCGGCGACCAGATCAGATCGGCGACCAGATCGGGCAAAGTCCGCCCGGTGGCGCGCGCGATCACATGCGCGATCACATCGGCAACCGGCGTGCGGTAAGCGAACCGGCCTGGCTGCGCGCCCCGATCGTGCAGTGCTGCGAGCGCCGCCCGCGTGCCGCCCGCCGCTGAGCCCCAATAGGCCTTTGAATAAACGTGAATTTGAGCATCGGGATCGGTGTAGTGTTCGTCGAATGCAACGCCGTCGGTCATCGCCAGCAAAGCGTCGATACGCGCCTGGCCAAACGCGCTGCCGGCCAGATCGGGCAGATAGTGATCGACCTGGCGGTCTTCCTCGATCACCCCCCACTGCGACAGCATCGCCGCCAGGAGCCCGGTGACCGACTTGGTGATCGAAAAGACCATCTGGCGGTCGCTCGCCACAGCACCCAGACGATAGCGCTCGTCGATAACGCGCGAGTCGGCGCAGACCACAACGGCGGTGGTGTGCGTCTGTTCGAGATAGGCGTCCCAGTCATGCGAACCGGTCGCCATAGCCCCGGGCGCAGATACAAGCCGGCGCAAATCGTCGCTGCGGGCAATCGCGGCGGTGGGCAGAAACCGCGCGGTGTTGCGCAAAGCCCAGGGCAAATGCGCCGCCGCTTTCCAGTCGGCGCGATCGAAGCCCGGCGGCAGCGCGCGATCGTTCATGCGGTCGGCGGATAGGCCTGGGTCAGCCGCCGTTCGGCCTGCCACTGGCGGAGGAACAACCGCCACGATTCGGGGCGATGGCCGGCCTTGCGATTTTCGGCACCGATCGCCCACAGGATCGAAAACTGTTCGAACAACGTGCGATAGGCATCGCGCAAGCGCGTCCGGCTGTCCCAGATATGCGTGGCTTCGGCGCCGGCGCCGTTGCATTCGACAATCGTGAAACCTGTGCCCTGGCGGAACTTTTCGAAATCGGCAAAGCGCACATCGAACCGCCCGAACCGGAAACCCGGAATGTCATCGGCAATCGCATCGAACCGCGCGCGCATCGCTTCGGTAATGTGGCGCGCGCCATTGCGAAAAATAGCACCGCGGCTGTGGCTGCCGGCGAACGCCAGCCGCACGCGTTCACCCGCCGGCAGCACCGTGTCGAGGCGGTCGCGATGGCGATGCCGGTAAAGATGCGCGAGCTGCCCGGCGCGCGGATCGGCCGCAATCAGCTGGTCGAGCGTGCGCACGCCATCGCCCGTTACGGCCGGAAAATGTTTGAGCGTCAGCGAGAAGATTTCGCCGCGCGCAGCCCCGGCACGCCGGACGTAGAACACGCCGGCCTCGCCTTCGACATCGACGAGGCTTTGCAGCACGATCCGCTCGCCGTGCGGAAACCCCGCCAGATAAGCCTCAAGCTCGGCGCGATTGCGCACCGGCCGCACTCCGGCGCCGCGGCATCCCATGTCGGGCTTGGCGACGAAGGGGAAATCGATGCCGGCGGGCGCCAGCTCGGCAATCGCGCGATCGGCGGCTTGCGCGGGCGCGTCCTGCTTGCGCTCGAACGCGATGTAATCCGCCACCCACGCGCGCGCTTCGGAGCCGAACGTGTCGAGAATGTCGGCTTTCGATTCGCCGACGAGGCCGCTCGCGGCAAAGCCGGGATTGGCAACCAGCGGCATCCGCACCCCGCGATGGCGCAGCGACAGCCAGATCACCCAGGCCCAGACCGGCAGATAGAACAGCGTTGGCGACCAGAATTCGAACCGCGACAGCGGCGGCGCCGGATCGAGCGGCGGCATTGCCGTTTCCAGCGCGTTCGGGTGCAGGGACGGGGCGCTCATGACGCCATCTCGCTGATCGCGCCATCGAGCGCATCCGGATGCATTTCGGGCAGGAAGTGATTGGCCCCATCGAGCTTGATCAGCCGCAGCCGGCGGCTGTGGACGAACCGCGCGGTCATATAGGGCACGTTGTCGTATGGCACATTGGTGTCGGCGGTCCCGTGTACGATCGTGATCGGGCAGCGGACGGTGCCAAGGCCCGGGGCGAGCTTGTCGAGTTCGCCGCGCAAGGCGATCAGTTCGAGATTGGCGTTGCTCAGGAACGACGGGATCACGCTGCGCACGGCTTTCCAGGCGCCGATGTACTGGATCGTATAGACATGTTCCTGTGCCGGATCGAGCGCGCCCGCCGCGATGATCAGCCCCGACACCAGTTCGGGATGATCGACCGCGAGCCGGACAATCACCGGGCCGCCATACGAATGGCCGAGCAGGATCGGTCGCTGCGGCGCGAGCCGCTTGAGCAAAGGCACGAGCGCTGCGGCATGCGCCGCAAGGCTGGTTTCGGCCGATCGCGGCGTGGTGTCGCCAAAGCCGGGGCGATCGACCGCGAAATATTCCATGCCTTTGGGCACGTGGAGCAGCATGTCGGCCCAGATCGTCGCCGAACCCGGAGTGCCGTGAACAAAGACAACCGCGCGGCCACCGGGGGTGCCGGCATGCAGATAGCTGACGCGCAAATGCCCCGGCCCCGGCACTTCATACGTCGCGCGCGCGATCGAGGCGACTTCGGCCTCGCTCGCCTTTTGCCCGGGCGGCACCGCGCAGCCCGACAGCGCGGCCACGACCACGCCCGCAATCATGCTTGCCATACCAATGCGCTTTGGGCGTAAGTTACCTAGCCCCTCCCCTTCAGGGGAGGGGTTGGGGTGGGGGCTATCCCCAGGCGCCGAGCCAAGAGGAAAGCCCCCACCCCCGGCCCCTCCCCTGAAGGGGAGGGGAGAAGAGACGAAATCCTTGCAACTTGATACGAATCTCAATTCCGGTACTCGCGTTGGGCGGCGGCGAGCGTCTGGTCGAACAACTGGCGCTGGACCGAACTGCCGCCGATGGCGTTGAAACGCGGTCGCGCCGCGGTCAGCCCGGCAATCGCCGTGGCATAGTCGCGGTGACAGAACGCATGGATTCCCACCGCGGCTTGCCAGACCGCGCGGTGCTGCGGATCGTCGCTTTGCCGCGCACGCGCTTCGAGCGTGGTGAGCAGCGTTTCGCTGGCAGCGGTCTGCGCGCCTTTGGCGAGTGCATAGGCATAGTGCAGATCGAGAAACGGATCGACCGCATCGCCTGCCCGGTCGGCCACGCGCGCGGCCACATCGTGCCAGCGATCGCCCGCATCGGCGCCCGCCAGTTCGAGCCGCGCGAGCAGTGAAATCGCGTTGATCTGATCCTGGCAATAGTCCTTGCGCCGCGTCCACACATGCGTGTCGTAAAGCGCGGTCGCCCCGTGATGATCGCCCACGGCGATATGGAACAGCGCGGCGTGCCACCAGTTGTGCGTGAACAGGAACGACGAACAGCCCGACCACGCGTCAGCATGACGATGCATCCAGTCGCGGCCTTCGGCATAGCGCCCGGTTGCATCCATGGCATGCGCGATCGCGTGATGCGCCCAGGGGTCGGGCGCAATCTCGAGCGCGCGGTGGGCGGCGCGTTCGGCCGCCGCGTGCTGGCCGTTCTGGTCGAGCGCAAAGGCATGCATGGCATGCGCGCGCGCGTCGTGCGCATGATGCATGACCGCGCGATCGGCCACTTTCAGCATGCCGGAGACATTGCCGGTCGCCAGTTGCAGGTAATGCAGCAGCTTGGCCGCAAACAGATGGCGTGGCTGTTCGACCAGCAGGCGGTCGAGCACACTGGCTGCCGCGTGCAGGTCATCGTCTGCCCAATGCGCCACCGCGGCGATCAGCAGGCGCTCGCTCGGCGTATCGGCGCGGCTGGTGCGCGCAGCAGCGAGCGATGCCTTGGCTGCGCTGACGCCCGCGCGAGTCGACTTGAACAGTTGTGCTGCGGCAACCAGCGTGTGCGCGACCGCGCAATCGGGATCGGCCGCGACGGCGTCGAGAATGACCGCGCCGTCGCAGCCGTAATCGAGCACGGTCTCCTCGAACCGGTGCACCGCCTGCATTGCCCGGCTCGACGCGGTCGACAGCGCGATCCCGCGCGGTGTCCGCAGCACGGTCGAGGTCTCTGCCACGGGCAATTCGGTCATCGCGCCGGCCGTATCGTGCGTTTCGAACATTTTCAGCACGCTGCCGGCAGCGCGCCAGGCGTTTTCGTGGCCGTGGCCTTTTCCAGCGCGCGGCGTGACAGCGCCTTGACGAGCCTCGGCACGCCGATGAACAGCACGACCGCGCCCGCCAGAACGCCGAGCGACTGGCCGCCGGAAAGCGCCGGATTTTGTACACCAAGCGCGCGAACGGCCCAGAACAGCCCGGGGGTCCACACCAGGGTCGACAGGAAAATGGTCACTGCAAAGCGGTCGAACGGCATCCGCACCGAGCCGGCGCCGGCAAACACCGGCAAGCGCAGCCCGGGGACAAAGCGCGCGACGATCACCACGCCCACGCCATTGCGCCTGAGCCAGGCGCTGGCCGGCCGCACGAACGGTTGCGCCAGCATGCCCCGTACCAGCCGGGTATGGCCCGCCAGCCGCGCGCCGAGATAGAGCGCGAGATCGCCCAGCACGGTGCCCGCCACCAGCGCGCCCAGCGCCAGCGAGCCGCCGATCACCATGTGCGCCGCGAGCAGCGCAACGGTGACGGTGGCGAGATCTTCGAGCACGAAAGTCGCCAGCACAATCACCATCGCCAGCACCACCGGCCGGTCGGCAAGCATTGTCAGCAGGGTGGTCAGATGCGCAGCGGCTTCCATGACAGGCTCCGTTGCCCGCCGGTGTGCGGGCTTCGCATTGGGCAATGGCGGAATCGGCGCTCCGATTGAAATGCCGGTTGCCCATGCTTTCCATGCGCAACGTGCATTGCAAGTGCTTTCGTTGCGCGCCCGATTGGCAAGCCTCGCGTGGCCGCATAAGGCGGGGCGATGAACGCTGCTCCCGACAACCGGCTGGCCCCGCCCTGGCCCCATCCGCTGCTGGCCGGATTGCGCCTCGGGCGCGCAGGGCTGGTCGCCGTGGCAGCGTTCACGCTGCTCGGGCCGGCGCATGGCGCGTGGCTTTTGGCAACGCGGGGGCGGCCCTCGCCGTTCACCTGCCTGTTTCACCGGCTGGTCGTGGCTGCCATGGGCATCACCGTTACGGTGCGCGGCGGCCGGCCCCGCGACAATGCGCTGCTGGTTGCCAACCATCTCGGCTGGTTCGATATTCTGGCGCTGGGCGCGGTTGTGCCGGCGACGTTCGTGGCCAAATCGGATGTGCGGCAATGGCCGGTGCTGGGATGGATGGCGCGGCTGCAACCCACCGTGTTCATCGAACGCGGGCGGCGCGGCACGATCGCGGCGCAAGTCGCCGCTTTGCGCAAGGCGCTGAACGGCGGGCATGTCGCGATGTTTCCAGAGGGCACCACCGGCGACGGATCGGCGGTGCTGCCGTTCCGGCCCGCGCTGTTTGCGGCGGCCGAAGGCTTTGCTGTCCAGCCCGTGGCGATCGGCTACCGCGAGCGCAAGGCCGGCGCGTGGGGAGCTTGCGGGTTGCAAGCCTGGGTGTGGGATGGCGACAAGCCGTTCGGGACCCATTTTGTGCGCGCGATCGCCTGCGGCGGCGCGCATTGCACCATCGAATTCTTGCCGCGGCCGGAAGCCGTGGCCCGCAAGCAGCTGGCCGAGACGTGCCGCGATGCGATTGCTGCCAGCTTGTGCCTGTAATGCGCTGACCAAATTCCCCGGAACCGTTCGTCCTGGTTTTGGGGTGTGAGGTGTGGGGTGCGGCTGGCGCAGAGGCGGGGCAGCGGCCTGATCACGGACCGCTGCCCGGGAATGGCAGGTCAGGCTTTGCGTGCGGGCAGCAACGCCAGCAGACGGTCGCGATCAACCAGCAGCAGCAGTGCGCAGGAAACCCACACCCCGCAGGCGAGGCCGAACAGTTCGCCGTGGTCATACGTGCCATCGGTATTGAGCACCGAGACACCCAGCGGGGTGAACAAGTGGAACAGGATCGCGCCCGAAATAACCGCGAGACCGATCAGCGCGCCGAACGGGCGCAGCCAGCGCAAAGCGGGCAGCAGGCTCGCCAGAATGACCAGACTGGCGATCAGTTCGGCGGTGCCGATGACATATTGCGAAAAAATGCCGCTGGGCGCGAACAGACCCGGGAAGCCCAGGCCACCGGCCCAGCCGTTGAGCGTTCCGAAAATGTAGACCGTCTCGGGCGAGTTGGTGAACTTGAAGAACAGCGACTGCACGAACACGAATGCAACATAGAGTACCAGAACGAAGGAAAAACGGCGGATAAGTGACACTGGAGCCTCCCGGGATTGATGGGCCAAAACGATTGGAGTTATGCGATCAATGCCCGAGGATCTTGGGCCAGTTGGTTTCGGCTGCGGCGATGTTGCCGGGAATGTTCTTCGACCACTTGACGCCGATTTCCGGGCTGTAGTTGAGGTACAGCTTGCCGTTGACGATTTTCCAGACTTTCGGATCGGCCGAAGCAGTCCAGCCCTGGCTTACCGCCCAGGCGCAATAGCCACCGAATTGCGGGGCATAGTGCGCGGGGTTGGCGCGAAACGCGGCGAGATCGGCGGCCGAGGCAAAGCGGAATTCAGCGCCATTGTACATCATCGAGTACTTGGCGTCGCCCTGCACCGGCTTGCCCTGGGTGAAATAGGCAACCGCGTCGTAGCCCGACAGCGCAACATTGTCGAACGTACCGGTATAGACCGGGGCGGTCTTGGCATAAGCCGCGCCGGGGACGGCAACGGTGAAAGCGAGCGTTGCGGCAACCGCAACAACAAGTTTGTTCAAACGCATCTTGAGGTTCCTTTCGAGTGTGGGGAAAGGCACAGGCAATGCACCTCTCACGACCCCCAAATGGCGCAACGCTGCGATATTTAAAAATACCGATAGCCTATGCTTTCGATGCGTTCCAGACATTCTCATGGCCAGCGTGCATGGAAAGCATAGGCCATCGGCATTTCACGGCGACCGGCGTGCGACGCATTGTGCAGTTGTCGGATCGAGGGGCGGACGGAACCGCACCCGACGACGACGCCCCTCAGTTTGTACCTTTTTGGAGAGTTATCATGAAGTCGAACACCCCCAACCTGATCGCCCTGCTCGCTGTCGCCGGTGGCCTGGCCATGGCTACCCCGGCTGCAGCGTTTGCTGCGACTGGCCCGTGCAGCGCGCAAGCGGCCAATCCCTGCCACGCCAACCCCTGCCACGCCAATCCGTGCTCGGCCAATCCGTGCCACGCCAAGGCAAACCCTTGCTCGGCCAACCCGTGCCACGCCAAGGCGAACCCCTGCTCGGCCAATCCGTGCCACGCCAACCCCTGCTCGGCCAACCCCTGCTCGGCCAAGAAGGGCAAGAAGAAGCACGGTAACTGACCGTCTACCGGTCGGTCGGGTCATGCCCGGCCGACCGGACCTTTTTCGACAGACCAGCTTTCAAGGATAGCGCCAGGTGCTGCTCGCAAAGCGACTCTCAGGTGAAGCCAGGCTCGCCGCAGCAGCGCGCCATCTGGTCGAGGCCACGGTAGAACTCGCGCAAAGCGGCACGCCGCTGATGCGGCGGATCGTTCCCGATGATGGCGATTTTGCGGTGTGGCAGCACTATCCGGCCAGCGATGCAGTCGATCGGCGATCGGGTTCGCGCTGGTTTTATCATGCGCATCCCGCCGAACAACGCACCGGCGGCGAGCATGGCCATTTCCATCTGTTTTTCGAACGCCACGTGTTCAAGCCGCCCGCCATGGCGCTGGCAGGACCCGTCGGCGGCGCCAGTGTCGGTGCCGATGTGGTGCATATTGCGGCACTGTCGGTCGATTTGCGCGGCATTCCCGTGCAACTGTTCACGGTCAACCGCTGGGTTACCGACGAATGGCTCTATCCCGCGGGCGAAGTGCTGTCGCGGCTGGCGCGGTTCGACTTGTCGCGCGCGCCGGGCGATGCGCTGGTCAATCGCTGGCTGACCGCCGCCGTGGCGTGTCTGGCGCCGGAAATCACGCAAATCCTGCACGAACGCGATGCGCGTATTGCTGCGCTGTCGTCTGATGACGCGTTCTGGGAAGATCGCGACGCAGAGATTCTCTCGTCAAGCGCGGTCGATCTGCAACGCGCCGTGACCGAATTCGATCGCTGAAACGCGCCGGACGGGGGCCGGACTGATCCGTTCCCCGTCCGGTCGTTTATGTTGTCAGGTCAGTTGCCTGCACCCGGTCCATAGGTGATTTCCACGCGCCGGTTCTGCAACTCGCGCACACCGTTGGCAGTGGGCACGCGCTGGTTGGCTTCGCCATAGGCATGCGAAGAGATCGCATTGCCGGCAATGCCGTGGCTGGTCAGATAGCCCTGCACCGACGTATCGCGGCGCGCCGCAAGCCCCAGATTGTACTGCGCCGTGCCCGAGCTGTCGGTATAACCCGCCAGCATGATCGGAACGCTGGCGCAATTGCCATAGGCCTGGATCGCGCTGTCGAGAATGTTTGCCGCTTCGGGCGAGACATCCGATTTGTTCCAGTCGAAGAACACGATGTACGGACCCTTGTTGCAGACAACCGCAACGGGGGCTGGCATCGGCGGCGGCGGGGGCGGCGGCGGGGCAGCGACCGGCGGCGGCGGCGGTGGAGCAGCAGCCGGTTCGGCCACTGGCGTGGCAGCGCGGCCAAAGTTGTATGTCAGCGTGGCCAGCAGCGAATGCGACCGCAGTTCCGCCCGTTCGGCATAACCTGCTTCAGAGGTATAATTGCCGGTGTCGGGGCGGAAGTAGCGATACCGCACACCCAGATCGACATTGTGGCTGATCGGCACGGTCAGACCGGCGAGACCCTGCCAGGCAAAGCCCGAAGAGCTCTGATCGACGTCGTCGCCGGGGATACCGGGGCCGATAAATTCGGTGCGATGGATCCGTGCATAACCGACGCCGCCGCCGGCATAGAGCTTGATTCCGCCCCAGTGACCGAGCCCGATCAGCGCATTGCCCATGACCGCGGTGGTGGTGGTGTGTCCGGTTATCCCGTTGCCTTCATGGACCGGCGTATAGACACCGCCAACGTACAGATCCTGTTCGCGCAATGCTGCACGATCGAAAAAGCCTTCGGCTTCAAGGCGGAAATGGCCGAAATCATAGCCCAG
>CAITOD010000403.1 GCA_903893935.1 uncultured Sphingomonadales bacterium | reverse complement strand
TTGGTTGCGTGGGAACCAAGCGCGAGGCGTGGTTTGCCCGGCGTGTGGAGGAACGGGCGATCGTCGAGCGGGCGCTTGCGATGGACGTGTCAGCAAACGAACTGGTGCAAGCCGGGCTGGGTGTGCGGGCCGACGGTGCCTGGCGCTCGGCCAGTGAATGGTTGCGCTTTCCCGATGTGACGCTGGCGGACTTGGCTCCATGGCTCGATCTGGATGCGCTCGATCCGCTCCTGGCTGAAGAGATCGAGGAAGATGCCGCCTACGCGCCCTATCTCGGGCGGCAGGAAGCCGAATTGCGCGACTTGCGCGCGAGCGAGTCGGTGGCACTGGGCGACCATTTCCCGTTCGCCGAGGTACCGGGACTTTCGCGCGAAATGGTCGAGCGCCTGAGTGCTGCCCGGCCCGACACTCTTGCAGCCGCGGGTCGGATTGCCGGCATCACACCCGCCGCGCTGGCGAGCCTTCTGGTGCACGCCCGGCGTCGTGCTGCGTGATCGCGTCGATTGCAGACGAGGCGAGTGCGCAACGTTGGCTGGTCGAGAGTGCCGGTGTTGACGTGGACGGGATGGAGCGGCTCGAAACGTTGGTTGCGATGCTGCGCGCCGAGAATGCGTTGCAGAACCTGGTGTCGCGGGCGAGTCTTGATCAGGTGTGGGTTCGGCATATCGTGGATAGTGCGCAGCTGCTCGATGTTTCACGTGGAACATCGGCGCCCGCAAATGCCTCGTGGCTGGACCTCGGCACTGGCGCAGGTTTCCCGGGCCTGGTGATTGCGGCGATGCAGCCCGCGCGCGCGGTGACGCTGGTTGATTCGCGGCGTCTGCGCACCGATTGGCTGGCGCGCGCTGCGGCAGCGCTTGGTCTCGCGAATGTCGATGTTGTCCTTGCGCGCGTGGAAGATCTGCCCACGCGCACGTTTGGCGTGATTTCTGCGCGTGCCTTTGCGCCGTTGCCCAGGCTGCTTGCGCTATCCGCACGGTTTTCCACACCGCAGACGCTTTGGTTGTTGCCCAAGGGGGCCAAGGCCCGGCATGAACTGGAGGAACTCGGCGAATCCTGGCGACATACGTTCCACGTGGAACAATCGCTCACCGATTCGACGGCCGGGGTGCTGATCGGGCATGTGCTCGCGGCACCGCACAGCAAAGGCGCCCGATCATGATTACGATTGCGATTGCCAACCAGAAGGGCGGCGTGGGCAAGACCACCACCGCGATCAATGTCGCGACCGCGCTTGCCGCCACCGGGTCGAAAGTGCTGCTGGTCGATCTCGATCCGCAAGGCAATGCTTCGACCGGGCTGGGCGTCGCCACCGCCGAACGCGAGCGGTCGTCCTATGACTTGCTGATCGATCAGGCGGCGGTCGGTGATTGCGTGATGCCGACGCGCATCCCGGGGCTCAATCTGATCCCCGCAACGGTCGATCTCTCGGGCGCCGAAGTCGAGCTGGTCAGCGTCGATGATCGCACCGGGCGGCTGCGCCGCGCGCTCGCCAACGCGGCCGCGCACGATATCTGCCTGATCGATTGCCCGCCCTCGCTTGGCCTCTTGACGCTCAACGCGCTGACCGCGGCCGATACGCTGCTGGTGCCGCTGCAATGCGAATTTTTCGCGCTCGAAGGGCTGAGCCAGCTGTTGCAGACGGTCGAGCGCGTGCAGGAACGCTTCAACGCCGATCTTGGCATCCTGGGTGTGGTGCTGACGATGTACGACCGGCGCAACCGGCTGACCGACCAGGTGTCCGACGATGTCCGCTCGTGCCTCAACGATCTGGTGTTCGAAGCCGTGATCCCGCGCAATGTGCGTCTGTCCGAAGCGCCCAGCCACGGCCTTCCCGCGCTGATCTACGATCACGCTTGCGCCGGGTCGCAGGCCTATATGAAACTGGCGCGCGAAATCATTGCGCGCTTGCCCGAACAGAGGAAGGCAGCATGAGCGGCGATTCCACCACGACCGAC
>CAITOD010000402.1 GCA_903893935.1 uncultured Sphingomonadales bacterium | reverse complement strand
GGCCCAGGCCGAAACCCCGCTGGCATTGATCGACGCGGTGATCGATCGCAACCGGGCTGATCTCGACGCGCTCTACGTCGATGTGCACAGCCACCCCGAACTGGGCTTTCACGAAACGCGCACCGCCGCGCTGCTGGCGGAGCGCATGCGCAAGCTGGGCTTTGCCGTAACCGAACATGTCGGCCAGACCGGCCTCGTTGCGGTCTGGCGCAACGGCGACGGGCCGGTTGTGCTGGTGCGCACCGAACTCGATGGCTTGCCGATGGAAGAAAAGACCGGGCTGGCTTATGCCAGCAAAGTCCAGACGACCGGCGACGATGGCAGGGCAACATTTGTCGATCACGCCTGCGGGCACGACACCCACATGGCCGCGTGGGTGGGCACGGCCGAGGCTCTGGTCGCGCTCAAGGACAGCTGGCATGGCACGCTGGTATTCGTCGGCCAGCCCGCCGAAGAACTGGGCGCCGGGGCCACAGCGATGCTGAACGAGGGGCTGTTCACCCGTTTCCCCAAACCCGATTTCGCGTTTGGCGCGCATGTCAACAATGGCCTCGCCGGCACGGTGCTGGTCAAACAGGGGGCAATCCAGTCGGCAGTCGATACGATCGCGATCACCTTTCGGGGCGTGGGCACGCATGGCTCGGCGCCCGACAAAGGCATCGATCCGATCGTCGAGGCGGCGCATTTCGTGACCGACCTGCAAAGCGTGATCGCGCGCGAAAAGGATCCGTTCAAATTCGGCGTGGTGACGGTCGGCGCGTTCCACGCGGGGTCGGTCTCCAACATCATCCCCGACCACGCCGATGTGTTGCTGACTGTGCGATCGTATGATCCCGAGGTGCGCAAGGTGATCAACGATGGCGTCGAACGCACGGCACGCGCCGCCGCCGTGATGGCGCGCGCGCCCGCGCCCGACATCCGCCGCCCTGCCGGTCTGCCGGCGGTGATCAACGATCCTGCACTGGCAGCCAGGATTGCCGTGCGGCTGGCCGGCGCGCTGGGTGCGGACGCGGTTACGCTGGCGCCCGAAACAGCGCCAGGCCTGACTGCGAGCGACGACTTTGCCGAATTCGAAGCGGCCAGCGTACCACATGCGGTGTTTTTTGCGATCGGCGGATACCCGCAAACGGTGATCGACCAGTACAAAGCGGCGGGCAAGCCGTTACCGGTCAACCACTCGCCGTATTTTGCGCCCGATCACACCGCCACGATCCGCACCGGGATCGAAGTGCTGACGTTGGCCGTGCTGAGCGTGACCGGCGGTTAGAGCATTTTCAAGGCAGGTGGAATCACCTGCTGACCCGGAAAATGCGGCAAAACAGGAACCTAGAGCGCTGCTCCGATGCAATCGGAGCGATAAGCGCTCTAGACCGGGCTCAGCCGGTCGCCATCGACGCGGCGAAAGCTGTCGGGGCTGGCAGCATCCCACCAGCGCGCGAGCATCGGATGCTGGGTGCCCGCGAGCAGTTCGCCAACCTGGACAAACGGATAGATATCGTCGAGCGCGCGCATTTCGGCCGCGTTGATCCGCTGGCGCATATGGAACGGGCGCAAGTCCGAGGGGCTGTCGAGCCCGGTCGAAACGATGATTTCGTGCAGCGCCCTGAGCGTCGAGGCGTGGAAGCGCG
>CAITOD010000401.1 GCA_903893935.1 uncultured Sphingomonadales bacterium | reverse complement strand
CCATTGCCGCCCGTCTCGAGAACCGAGGCTGAAACCTGGCCATTGCCGGCGCTCACCGCGCTCGCGGTGGTGGAGGCGGTTCCGCCCCCGGCGCCGCCATTGCCGGCAGTGCTGGCGCCGCCATTGCCGCCGGTCGACATCGCGGTTGCACTGACAGTGGCCGAGCCCGTGGCGGTCGAAGTCACCGCGGTCTGGGCTACGGCATAGCTGCCCGATGCAGCGGCTGCGCTCGATCCGCCGCCGTTGCCGCCCTGGGCCACGGTCTGCCCGCCGACATCGCCCGCCCCGGTGAGCGTGAGCTGTGCCACGCCCGCGCCGCCGCCTGCCGCTGTGCCGCCGGTGGTGGTCGAACCGCCCGCTCCGCCGGTTGCATACACCAGACCTGTCAGGCTGGCGCTTTGGGTTGACTGGGTGGTGTCGTTGAAGGTCAGCGCAGACACACCATTGCCCGCAGCACCCCCGGTCGCCCCGCTGCCGCCGCTGCCGCCCTGCGCCTGCTGGATCAGCGTCAGGCCGCCGCCATTGGTCAGGCCCGAAACCGCGTTGGTCATGTTCGACGATGCCCCGGCGCCGCCGCTGCCGCGCGCGGCGCCCGCCCCGCCGTTTCCGCCGGTTTGATACGCCAAGGCCGAGACTGGGCCATTGCCGGCGCTGACCGCGCTCGCGGTTGCTGTGGCGCCGCCGCTGCCGCCCGCGCCACCCGTGCCGCCGGTCGCGCTCGCCTGCGCGCTGATAGAGTCGGTGCCGGTATCGGTCGATGTCACGACTTCCTGCGCCGCCGCAGCGCCACCTGCGGCGCCGGCAGCGACGCCAGCAGTGCCCTGGGCGGCGATCTGCTTGCTGATGGCGCCGGGCCCGGCCAGGTCATCCTGTTCCACCGCCGGGTTGCCGCTGGCTGAACCGATGGAGATACCGTTCGCGTTGATCGAGACTTGAAAACTGCCCGGCGGATTTTCCGGCAGAAAGCCGGCGGGTGCCGGAAACGCGATTTCGAGCGTCGGCAAAAGATTGAGACCTGGATCGCCCGCAGTCGTACCGATAAAGAACGAGTTGCCGGAATCGCCAAGATTGTCGAAGGCCAGATAGGTCCCGGGAAAACCGTCAGCACTGGTGGGTGGGGTGCTGCCCGAAAAGAACGCTTCTTGCTGCTGCGTCGCCGGACCGAAGGAAACCAGGCCGGAGCCCCACACTGTCACTTGCGAATATGTCGTGTTACCCAGCTTCAGAGCCGTCGGCAAATCAACCGTAATGAAATCCGAGCCCGGGGGATCAGCAGGCGAGTTTGGATCGTACCATTCTATCCCGCCCCAAAACGGCGTTCCGTCAGGATATGTCGATTGGTCAAAGGCTGGCCGTGAAGATCTTGACATTGGCTATACCTCACCCGGCAGCATGACATGTGATTCGCAAATAAAAAATGGTAACCAATTATAAAGTCCGGTCAATTTCGAAAGCAATTGCCGCATGCGTTATTCGTCCTTCATCAGCTACAGCTTTGCGGATCGGCGGTTTGTAAAAAATCTTCATATCTGGCTGGAAAACTATCGCATTCCCAAGCGGCTGCGCGGCACACAAGGTGCGCTGGGGCCGATCGGGCCGCGCCTGCCGCCGGTGTTTCGCGATCGCGACGAACTGTCGGCGGTGGCCGATCTCGGCCAGGCGGTGCGCGATGCGCTGGATCAATCGGCCTCGCTGATCGTGGTCTGCACGCCGGCCAGTGCGCGATCGCGCTGGGTGAACGAGGAAATCCGGCACTTCATTGCTTCGGGGCGGCGCGATCGCATCCAGTGCCTGATTGTCGCGGGCGAACCGCATGCGGCAGACCCCGCGTTCGAATGTCTGCCGCCCGCCCTGCTCGAAGGCGGCCATGGCGAACCGCTCGCAGCCGATGCGCGTGCCGGGCAGGACGGGCTCGCCTCGGCGCGGCTGAAAGTGCTCGCGGGGGTTCTGGGCATTGCCTATGACGAGTTGCGCCAGCGCGAACAGCAGCGCCGTGTGCAGCGGCTCGCCTGGCTGGCGACCGGGTCAACCGCCGGGCTGGTCGTGGCGATCGGGCTCACCATTGCCGCGCTGCTGGCGCGTGCCGAAGCGGTGCGGCAACGCAATATCGCGGTCGAACGGACCCGCACGGCGGAACGCACCACGCAATTTGTCAAATCGCTGTTCGAAGTGTCAGACCCGTCGAACGCGCGCGGAGCATCGATGACGGCGCGTGAAATCGTCGATCGCGGCGCGGTTCAGGTCAGGCAGCAACTGGGCGAAGAACCGGCGGTCCGGGCCGACCTCGCGGTTACCGTGGCGCAAGTCTACCAGACGCTGGGTCTCTATCACGAAGCGGCCGATCTGCTGGGCTGGAGCATGGCGCTGCCGCATCACCAGGTTGATGTCGCTGCGCGTCAGATGCTCGCGCTCGGCGATGTCAAACGCAACATGGGCGACAACGACGGCGCGATCAGGGCCTATTCGCGCGGCATCGCGCTGGCGCGCAGCCAGCCCCTGCTGAGCGACGAAGTCATGCCGCTGCTGCTGGGCGGGCAGGGTGAGGCGCTGACGGCAAAGGGCGATACCCGCGCCGCCGCCGCGGCAATCGACCAGGCGCTGCAGATCGATCGCGCGCGCGACGGAGAAAACAGCGCGAGCGTGGCGCGCGATTACGAAGAGCTCGGGCAAAATGATTATGCGGCGAGGGATCTGAAAGCGGCCGAGCCCTTGTTGCGCCGCGCGCTCGCGCTCCGGCAGAAACTTGAAGGGCCGTTCAGCCCGAGCGTTTCCGACGATATCGTTACGCTGGGCGCGCTGGCCTATGCGCGGGGCGATCTGTCCACCGCCGAACGGCTCGAACGGTCGCGCCTGGCGATCGACGAACGCGTGCTCGGCCCCGACCACCCCGATGTCGCCACCACGCTCAACAATCTCGCTCGCATCCTGATCGAACATCGCAATTTTTCGGGCGCGCTGCCGCTGCTCGATCGCGCGGTGCGGATCAACGTCAAAGAGCGCGGCTGGACGCATCCGGACATGGCCTTCTTTCTCGACAACCGGGCCATTGCCGAACGCGCGCTTGGCCAGACGCGCGCGGCCGGTGCTGATTTCCAGCGCGGCTGGGCTGCGGCCGACCACAATGGCCATCGCAACCGGGCGCCGATCCTGACCGATTTCGCGCTGCTCAAATGCCAGACCGGCGCCGTGAACGAAGGCCTCGCCATGCTCGATCGCGCGCGCCCGCTCATGGCGCAAACGTATCCCGACGAGCCCTGGCGCATGGCCTGGGTCGACACGGTGCGCGCGGCGTGCCTGGTGCAGTCGGGCCGATACGAAGCCGCGGCAAAGCTTGCCGGCAGTGCCGCACCGGCGATTACCGCGCGCTGGCCAAAGGGCACGCTCTATCGGTCTGATTACGACCAGATTGCCGCTGCGGTCCGGCGCTGAGCGGCACCTGGGTCAAGCCCGCCCGCGGCTTGCGCGGCATACCGCGCGAGTCTAATACCATTGCGAACCAATTGGACCTGACTACGGTATATCGTCCGTTCGCGTCCGGTTTTGCGCGCAAGACCGTTATCGACAGCAAAGGCCGGCACAGGCGTGGACCAGACCTCCGACACAGACCTTGCCCGATACAAGGAACTGGCTGCACTGGCCGCCCGGCAAGGCGACATGTTCGCGCTGTATGATTGCGCAAGCCAGGGGCTGAACCTTGCGCCCGATGACGAGCATTTGCGCTATCTGCAATCGCTCGCCCTGGCCCGGCTTTGCGAACCGGCGGCAGCTCTCGCCTTGTATCAGCGCAACCGGGTCGCGCAGATCGGCACCGAGGATGCGCTTGCGCTGAAAGGCCGGATTCTGAAAGACATGGCCGTGCTGGCCGACAAGCCTGCGCAGCGCACGCTGTTCGCGCAGGCGAGCGAGGCGTACAAAGTCGCCAACGCGATCGGCGACGGCTATTTTTCGGCCATCAATGCGGCAACCACGGCGTTCCTCGCCGGCGACGGGCAAGCAGCGGTCGCGCTGGCCGCAGCCATCGCGGCGCGGCCGGAAATCGCCCGGCCGGCGGATTATTATGCCGCGGCGACGGCCGCCGAAGCAATGCTGCTGCGGCGCCAGATCGACACCGCGGCCGCGCAGCTTGAACAGGCTTGCAGCCTCGCCGGCGCCAGTCTGGGCGCGCGCGCTTCGACCATCCGGCAGTTCGGGCTGATCGCCGATCACCTGGGCCTGGGTGAAAGCGACCGCGCGCGCCTGTTGCGCCCGATCCGCATTCCGCCGGTGCTGCACTATTGCGGCCACATGTTCGTCGATGGCTGGCAAGCCGAGACCGGTCTTGCCGCAGCGATTGCAGCCGATCTCGACGAAACCGGCGCAATCGTTGCCTATGGCGCGCTCGCCTGCGGCGCGGACATCCTGGTGGCAGAGGCACTGCTCGATCGCGGCGCCGAAGTGAACATTGTGCTGCCCTTCGAAGAGGAAGACTTCATCGCCGCGTCGGTAACGCCCGGCGGGCAGCGCTGGGTCGATCGGTACAAGGCCGTGCGCCAACGCGCCGCAAGCTTCACACTCGCCACGCAAATGCGGTTTATCGGCGATGACAACCAGTTTTCATACTGTTCGCAACTGGCGATGGGGCTCGCGCGGCTGCGCGCGCGGGTGATGCAGGCCGATGCGGTGCAACTTGCGCTCAGCGACGGTGCACCGCCAGGCGGAACCGCCGGCACCGCGGTCAACATCGCGGAATGGGGCCGGCAGGGCGGCCGCACGCGGATCATCGCGGTCGCGGCCGACCGCCCGCGCCTGCCGCTGCCTTCGGCGGTGGTGGGCTACGCCGGCCCGAAGCGCAAAGTCCATGCGATCCTGTTTGCGGATTTTTCGGGCTTTTCCAAACTGACCGAGCTTGAATTGCCCGATTTTCTGGACTCGGTGATGGGAAGGATCAGCACGATTCTCGACCGTTACGGCGATCGGGTGCTGTCGTGCAACACGTGGGGCGATGCGGTGCATGCGGTGATCGATGTGCCCGAAACGGCAGCGGCCATCGCGCTCGAAATCCAGGCCCAGCTGGGCGGCGAACACCTTGCCGCGATCGGCCTGCCCGAAGATGGCGGCATGCGGATCAGCCTGCACCTCGGCCCGATCTACGAAAGCTTCGATCCGATCCGCAAGGAACGGACGTTCTTCGGCACCGAAGTCACGCTGGCCGCGCGGATCGAACCGCGCGTGCCGGTCGGCTCGATCTATGTGACACAACCCTTTGCGGCGATGATCGACAAGAACGCCGCGGCCGGATTGAGCTTTGAATATGTCGGCAATCTCAAACTCGCCAAGAATTATGGCTCGCGGGTGATCTACCGGCTGATCAAGTCCGAGGTTTCGTCGGTTCCGGAAGACTGATCGCAGCCAAGCTAGTGAATGAGCCCGCGCCATTATGAGGATTAAAGATTTGTTAGGCGGCGATTTTGAGCCGTTCCAATTCCCGCGCGAACGCAAAGCAGAGCTGCTTCGCTTCGTCGTCTGGCAGCCAGTTGGCCATCTGTGGAAATACGATTTCCCACATGCCCACATCGCGTTCTGTCCACGGCATGGAATCGGCCCTTCGAGCCTTATCCAGCAGCCCGTTCAGGCGGCGGCGCACGCGGTCAGGATCGGGCGCGATGTCCGCCTCGCGCTGGTGCGGCATACGATCCGCACCGTTTCCGAACATGCTGATTTGCGTGTCGTCCATGGCTTGCCGTTGTTCCGCTCAATTCTCGTCTAGGCCCAACGCCTCACGGGTCAAAGTATGGGCAAGCGTCTCTTCAAGGACAAGATCGGCTTGGTCGAACCAGTGGAGAAGCTCGTGGATACGTCCCGCGATGTCCCGAATCTGGCTAGTCATTGCATAGTCGAGCGCAAGGCCTTCGCGTGCTTCCAGCCAACGGGGCAGCACACGATAGCCGCTGACTGTGAAGGTCCAGACTACATCGGGAATGTCCTTCATGATGCCACTGCCGTTGGCGCACAGGGTGACACGGCCCTCGGTGAAGTCGTCCTGCGATGCCAGCGGGCCGGTGGGCCTGCTCTCCCAAGTACAGAAGCCGCGCGGCATGTAGTCTGCGGATGGCGCGCGAGCGAAGGTCTCCAAGGCCCGAATTTCCGCCCCTATCGCGGCGGCGCGGTTGAACACGTTCACCGTGGCCGGGAACGGGATGTGCGGGAATGTATCCTCCAAGTCCTCGGCAAAGCGCACAGTGTAGGATGAGGCGGACAATAGCGCCAGCACGGCATCGAAAAGCGCTTCGGGCGTGATGGCTCTGCCATAAGCCTCCGACAGAGAGACGAGTAGTTCGGGATCAAGATTATGAGCATCTTCGCCTTGGCGACGGTCATAGAGAGGGTAGGCGTAACCTCCATTGCTCCCCTTGATTGAATGATAGTCGGGCAGAGCCGAGTGGCACCACACCGATGGTCCCTCACCGGTATTCGACTTTAGCGAGTACAGGCCGCGGTTTTCCACGCCCCACGCTCGCTGCATCACAGGTCCAGGTCGATTGAGCAGCGATAGGTCATTGTAGAGTCGGCGACTATCCAACGGTCGATACGCCAAGCTCCTGACTAGCGCCGGATCGATCTCGCGAACGTTGCCGCGCAATTGCCGCAAGAGATTGTTTTGATCGATCGCTACATAGAGCGGGTCGTTCCCGGACTTCATGCCCGACTTTGAGAAGGTGAACAGATCACGGATTGAAACCCACTCGCCATTCTGAAACGGTTCCGGACGGAAATCGTCCAGCAGCCCTCGTTCCACCGCCGACCAATTATCAGCATTGCCCGTCGTGCTGCGTGCCTGCAACCAGTCGAGCTTGGCCCGGCGAGTGAATCGTTCTCCCGCCCAGCTATCGTGGTAGCTGACAGCCGCCAAATCACCCTCAGCCTTCGTGCCGTCAGCAATCGCGACGGTGATGCAGGTGCCAACCATAATGTTGAACACGCCCTGATCGCGGGCCACGTCACCTCGTAAACCGGCACGGACGTCGCCGCGCAGATCGATGATTTCGATCCGGTCAAAGCGTTCGCGCATCATCTTGCGCAGGCCCGCATAGGGCTTTCCGGTCAGGTACTTGCGATTGGTGATGTAGGCAACCACGCCCCGGCGCGGTGCGTTGTCCGCTTCAAACAGCTTCCACAATGCCCAGCGCCAGAACGCAATGGACAGCTCTGGGAAAGTGTTGAGCTGGTTG
>CAITOD010000400.1 GCA_903893935.1 uncultured Sphingomonadales bacterium | reverse complement strand
TCCTCGGTGATGCCGAAATCGTGCATCATGCAATAATAGGGCGCTTTGAACCACACTTCGCGGATCAGCGTGCCGTCGGGCGCCACTTCCATATACGTCACATCGTCGGTGCACAGCCCGCTCGCGGCATAGCCGATCGCGACCATATTGCCGGTCGCGTGATCGATTTTGGGATGCGCGGTAAACGTCTGCCCGGTCATCGCGCCGCCGAACTGTTCAAAGCCGAGCGTCTCCATCGTCACCGGGTCCATCAGGAGCGCCGGGCTGTCTTCTTTCATCGCCCACAGCTTGCCTGCAAAAATGAACGCATTGGTGTTCGCGGTCGAGCGGATTTCGCCAGCAACTTCAGGCAGATCGGTCAGCGGATTGCGATAGGCGCCGAACAAGGCATGACCGGCTTCATGTTCGAGCTGCCACTTGCGCGTTTTCGCCCAGCGCTGGCGGAAATCGACTTTGCCCTGGTGGATGTGAAACCGCGTGATCATCCCGTCGCCGTTGAACGCGATGTCATCACCGCGCAAAGGAGGGAATTGCGGATCGGGCTGGACACGGTAGAACGCACCCGACAAACCGGCGGGGATAGTGCCTTCGTGGGCGAGATCGGCAATGTCCGCTTCGAGCCGCGACGGTGTGTTGAATCCGGTGAAGGCGGGCGTCTGTGGGAATTTGGCCATCGACATCGCTCTCAAATGTTATTGTATGCAGTGCAGACATTCCTCCAGGGAAGCATGGATGGCAAGACCAAAAGAACGACTCACAGCGACCACCCCGCACGTCGAGGGGGATGAGGATATCGGCGAAATCCGTTCGATCGTGGGGTTTCACATCCGGCTCGCGCATGGGGCGGCCTATCGGCATTTTACCGAGACATTCACCGATATCGACCTGACGCAGAAACAGGTTTCGGTGCTGTGGCTGATCGATGATCACCCCGATATCGCCCAGACCGATCTCGCCCAGCGCATGCGGATGGACCGCGCGACCACGATGGCGATTGTCAACCGGTTGCAGCACAGCGGCTTTCTGGTGCGCGGCGCCTCGCTCACCGACCGGCGCAAACAGACGCTCAATCTGACCGACGCGGGCAGGGCAGCGCTGACGCGGGCGAAAGATGCGATCGGCGAGCACGAACGCTGGCTCAAATCGCGCTTTACCGACAAGGAAGTCGAAGTGCTGATCGAGATGCTGACGCGCATCCACGAATGAGGCGCAATCAACGGGTTCGCATGGGCCTTCTTGTAATATCCCCGGCGTAGACCATCTGGACAGACGTAGCGCCCTTTCTCCAACCCCAAGGAAACGATCATGGCCAATGGTGATCCCGCCGACAATCTGCCCCCGGGCTATGTCCCCGCTGCCGTATGGACCTGGGACAAGCCATCGGGCGGGACCTTCGCCAATATCAACCGCCCGGTCTCGGGCGCGACGCATGAAAAGGTGCTGCCGGTCGGCAAGCACCCGCTGCAGCTCTATTCGCTGGGCACGCCCAACGGTGTCAAAGTCACCATCATGCTCGAAGAATTGCTCGCCAAAGGGCACAGCCAGGCCGAATACGATGCCTGGCTGATCAATATCGGGCAGGGCGATCAGTTTTCCAGCGGGTTTGTCGAGATCAACCCCAATTCAAAAATCCCGGCGATGGCCGATCATTCGTTCGATCCGCCGGTGCATCTGTTCGAATCCGGCTCGATCGTGTTTTACCTCGCCGAAAAGTTCGGTGAATTCCTGCCCACCGAAACGCGCGCGCGCGCCGCGGTGATGAACTGGCTGATGTGGCAGATGGGCAGCGCGCCTTATCTGGGCGGCGGGTTCGGGCATTTCTATGCTTATGCGCCGATCAAGATCGAATACGCCATCAACCGTTTTGCAATGGAAGCCAAGCGGCTGCTGCACGTGCTCGACACGCAGCTGGGCAAGACCGAATATGTCGCCGGCAACGACTATACCATTGCCGACATTGCCAATTTTACGTGGTTCGGCAACATGGTGCGCGAAGCCTACAATTGCCAGGAATTCCTCGCCACACACGAATACACCAATGTTGCGCGCTGGGTCGATCTGATCAGCGCGCGTCCGGCGGTGCAGCGCGGGCGCATGGTCAACCGCG